>CADBYQ010000055.1:10793-31719 GCA_902798865.1 Pseudoselenomonas ruminantium
TCAACATGGCTGGCTCGGATTTGATTTATTCCACAGACCGCTATGGTGCCCAGGTAAACGCCAGTGCCAAGAACAGCATCTATCTGACCGAGGCGGAAGCTGGCGGCGATATGCGCGTGGGCAAGATTGAATCCCGCGAAGGGGATGTGATGCTGACGGTAAATAACGGCGGCTTCATTGACGGGCTTCCCGGCAATGACAAATCCGGCTCCACGGACAGCGTGGACGAGATGGTGCATCGCTGGATAGACGCGGGCCTCATTGACGGCGAGAAGGATGCCAATGGAAATTACACTTACAAGGGGGCGTATATCGAAGGTCTGGAAAAAGACCGCGACAACTACAAGGCAAACGTAGAAGCGGCTTATACAAGCACGACCCAGGCTCAGTGGCAAGAGGAGTATGAGACGCAAAAGACGAAGGTAGAGAAGATTTACGCCTCCGCCGATTATCAAGCCTACAAAGCGGGTACGGGCATGTACGCAGGACTTACCGATGAGGCAAAGGTGGCAAAACTGGTGAAGGATGGTCATCAGGACTATATCACTTACGCGAAGTACGAAAATGCGGAGGGGTATCTGCAAGATACAGCCGCATACAAGTACGCGCAGTACGCCAACGCAAGCGATTATCTGGCGAATGACACCACCTATAAAGCCTTGGCGAATAAGGCAGCAAATCCTGACTTTGAGTGGACCAAGGACATGATGCTCTACGCCATCAGCGACAAACTGGTGAACAAGGACAGCGGCAGCAGCATCCAGACGGAGCGGGCCGCTAATGTCCTGGGGAGAAATATCACCCTGAATGCGGCTAAGGGGACAGTCGGTACTTCAACCGATAAGGCCGTCAGGATTACCGTGGACGAACTGGCAAGTAATGAAGGCATAGCCAAGATGAAGCAGATCATGAATGTGTCGGCTGCCGATGTCACGGCCAACCGTGATACCGACGGTAATCTGGTGTCCTTTGACATCAGTAACAATATGCCCTTGGGCGTTAAGTCCAGAGGTACACTGAATGTAAAGGCCGGTGGCAATATTTCCGTGGCAGGCCGCACCGATACCGCAGGGGAGCATTCCGCGATTAATGTGGGCAGCGTCGATGCTACACAGAACGGCGCAACCGGTGATGTACGTTTGCATTCCGACCAGGGTATCTACAATGCCGGAAATAGCAGTGATACCAATATCAAAGGCAGAAACCTGCTGCTCACCGGCGGCAAGGAGAGCATTGGTACGGCTGACAAGACTTTGAATATTTCGCTTACGGGGGAACTTACCGAGGCGCGGGCGGATAAAAATATCTTTATCCGCAACATGGATATGGACAGGCTCCTGACACTGGGGGCCATGTACGCCGGCGATACGATTTCCCTGAACAGTGAAAAAGGCTTCCTGATGGGCAGCGCCAATAGCGATATTGCGGAATCTTACATCAATGCCGGCAAGAAGCTGGAGTTTAAGACGAATGAAACCAGCGGCATCGTAGGTGATAACGATACGAATAATGCAATCCGTGTGCTGAATGACCGTGCGGTGATAAATATTGCCGCTAAGTCCGCTTATATTCGTGGTATGGGCATTCAAAATGGCACATTGACGCTGGGGAATATCCGGACGGTTGGCCCGTTCACCGCTGTCAGCGATGGTTCTCTGAGTGTAGGCCGTGAGGAGGAAAAAGATGAAGATGGCAATGTGATGAAGACGGCTGTTACCGGCGTGATTAATGCCGGTGGTGATGTGCTCCTGTCGGCCAAGGATGAACTGGCATTAGACGGCACTGTGCAAACCGGCAATCTGACGCTGAAGGCTGTCAATGGCAATATCACCCAGACGGACAAGGGCGCGATTACTGCCGGGGCAGTCAAGACCTTCAATGGCAAATCTCTGCTGCTGGAGAATGCAGCTAATCAGTTTAGCAGCCTCACCGTTGATGACATTGAAACCACTGCGGCAGAAAAGCCGGCTATTGCCGGGGATGTGCGCATCAAAGATAATGATGCGGCACTGACGGTGGCAATCAAGCGGCAGGTGGCAGGCGATATCGCGGTGCATAATCTTCGCGGGAACGGCACACTGGCTAATACTGGTGACCTTACGGCTGCGGGGAGTATTGCCCTTGGTGCGCAGGGAACATTGCGGCAAACGGCCAATACGACATTTTCGGCAGGCAAGAATGTGGAACTTAGCTCGGTTACGGCAGATATCAATCAGGCTGCTGATGCCGGTATCAAGGCCAGCAAGGTCACAGCTGTCAGTGCCAAGTCGGTTGACTTGCAGGGCGCGGGCAATACGTTCCTGTCCATTACGGTGCAGGGCGCTGTAGCCAATACACCGCTTGCGGGTGATGTTCTTGTGGGCACTGCGGCAGATACCCTCTCTCTGGCTGTGCAGCCAGCTGTGCAGGGCAATATTGTGGCAGTAAACAGGGATAATGCAGGCAATATTCAGGTTGATTCTGCGCTGCAAGCTCAGAATGATGAGGCAGCAGTCACGGGCAATAAGGGGAATGTATCCCTGATTGCCGGCGGGGATGTGCTTATAAATGGCGATATTACCACCGGTATGCTCAGACCGCAGCCGCTTAGTACCTTGGTTGTAAATGCAATGCTGACCGATCCGCATAATGCCCTCACCATCAGGGCGGGAGGAGCTATCAGGGAAGCGGCAGATGTAAAAATTGTAACTCCGCTGGTGGATACGTACAGTGGCAAAGGGGTGTCTTTGGAGAACGAAGAAAATCAGTTTGCTATATTCATGAGCAAAGGGCTGACTGACCATGCACCGATTGATGGCAGCGTCAAGGCTAAGACCAGTTATGACGGAAATTACGTGACCGCCATGCGGGCAGAGCAGATTAAGGGCGATGCAGAATTCACCAATAAGTCTGCAAATGGCAATTTGCGCTTGCTGGTGGACAATGGTACGCCTGCCAATAAGCTAAATGTCCTCGGCGGCAATGGTACGCAGGGCAATCTGAGATTACTGGCCGGCAAAGACATAACATTTTTGGGTGATGTTTATGTGCAGCATAACCTTGCAGCGGCCACCACAGGTACAGGGTCTATTTATGGACTGGGCAAAGGTCTGGAAGCCGGGAATGATATCTTTATGCAGGCTAAGAATTCGGTTTTCTACATTGGTACCATGAAGGCCGCTAATGATATCAATATACAGGTTTGGCATGCTGATTCCGCAAATGAGGACAGCGGCATCCATATCGGTACGTTGGAAGGAATTCTGGACAATGCTATAGAAGGTCATGGCAATGTATCGGCTAATACCGACACCTTGTTTACGGCAGGCAATAATGTCAGCTTCCAGGTGGATGGCAATGGCGATATTGAACTGTTGGGAAATATCAAAGCGGAAAACGGCAGCGTTAAAGGCAGTATTTCCGGTAAAGGTAATATTGACATCGGTCAGCGGGATGTGCTGAATGAAAAAACGATAACAGCCAAAGGTGATGTTACCTTAGAAATCGGTCAGGGCGATATTGCCATAGTCAAGGGGATTAAATCCGAAGACGAAAGCATTAAGCTCGATACAGGCAGAGGCAATATTATCGTTGGTCGTGAAAATGTGACGCAGGAAGAATCGCTTATCGCCAATAAGAATGTCAGCATCGGTACCAATACCGGTACGATTACCATTCAGGGCAAGACCGCTACGGTAGTTGGTGACATCAGCATGAAAGCCGGACAGGATGTGTATGAACCGGGTATAGAACATGGCAACTTCATCATCAGGGAGGATGGCAAGATTGATTCCGGTGCCGGCATTAATCTCTATGGACGCAACGGCGATATCTTTATCACGGATAAACTCGGCGCGAAACAGAGCATTACGGCTGCCATCACCGAACAGGGAAGTGTCATCTTCGCAACGGATGTGAATGTGACCAAGAATGTAAATATTTCTACGGAAAACGGCTTCATAGCTGTGGGCTATACCGTAAATGCAGAGGAGGGAAAAGTCAATCTCAAAACCGGTACGGGAGATGTTCTGGTCGGCAAGGATGTTACTGCTGGTACGGGCGTGGATATTACCACTGATGATGGCAGCATCGTCATCGGCGCTGTCGCAACCGGCGATGATGGCGATGTGCTGGCGAGGAGTGGTGATGTATCCATCAAAGCCGTTAAAGGCAATGTTGAAATTGCCAAGACCGTGACAGCGCAGACCGGCAGCATAGACATCAGCACGGGGAATGGTGAAATACTCATCGGCGATAATGGGCCGGATGTGAAGACGGTCACCGCCAGAGAGAATATCAATCTGGAGACCAAGGAAGGGCGGATTGTCGTCTATGGCAAGACTTCCACGGAAGAGGGAGATATAACCCTGGCGGCACGCAGACAGGAATATGTTTCCGGCGCAGCCAACAGTTCCTTCGTTATCGACCAGAATGGCAAGCTGGAAGCCGGCAGAACGATTAACCTGCATGTGAGCAATGGTGATTTGCATATTTCGGACCGCATTCAGGCCAAAGAGGATTTGCAAACGGAACTTGAGGGGAAGGGAGACGTATACTTTGATACAGATGTAAATGTAGCAGGGTCATTGAAGGTGAAAAATAACGAGGGCGATATAAACGTGGGCGGCAATATAACCTCGCAGGCATCAGTCACTATACAGACAGGCACTGGCAATATCGTGATGAAGAATGTCACGGCACAGGAGGCTGTTAATGTAGCAGTGACGAACGGTAACATTACCATGCATGATGTGACAGCCGGAGCAGACGCCAGTGTGACCAGCAGCGAGCAAGGCAGCATCAATGCGCATAACATCGTTTCGGCAGGCATTACTCATGTGGCGTTGTCGAAGGGCGATCTTTTCCTGAATCTGGCCGAGGGCAAGGGCGTACTCCTGCAAATGGAGGACAACACGGCAGCCTCGCAGGTCAATCAGGTATTGGCAGAAGCTGGTGGACAGGGAACGGATGTTGCCCTGACGGGAAATTACGTGCAGATTGGTACCCTGGCCGCGAAGGGCGGCGATGCCGTCCTGGAAGTTTCCGCGATGGGAGCAGGCCAGCAAAAACTTATTAGCGGTAATTTCACGATAGGCAGTCTTAGCGCACCGCAGGGCACCCATATACCAACGCTTTGGTCTAACCGGGGTTCTGTACATGTCGCTGAGGGACAGCTGCTTTTGGATGATGTTCTGGCGGTTGATAAGCTGTATGTGGATAATGCGCATACGGATATGGCTATTTTCGGGCGTACTCCGACCCGTGATGGCCAGCAGCTGACTTATTGGAACAATCTGTCCATGGCAGACAGCAAAGCACGGGGCTATCAGCTCTATACGGATGGCCGTGTCAGAACCTATGGCACCGTTTTGTTTGATGCCGGCATGAACCTGTCCAAACTCGATGGTGATAACCTGAGTGTGCTGGATATGATGAACGAACGGGAAACCAGCCGGCACGGCGTATTCACCTTTGAGCGGCGGATGTTTACCGAGCCGGGCAAGCGATTGCTTGAACAGGTGATTTTTGACCCGAAGATGTGGGATTTTGCAGGCTGGCAGTCGAATGAGGCAGAAGAAACTGCAACAGATAAAGAGGAGTGATGATGAACAGCATTTGACTGAGATAATGCGTAAAATGCCGCATATATAAAAACAGCTTCCCGGAGAAAGCGTTTTCTCGGGAAGCTGTTTTTTATGCCTGAATGGGGACTGTATCAATGTTCCGTGGCTGTTTTTCAGTTATCGCTTTTGCCGGACGCGGCAGGTTCACGAAATCTGTCCACGATGGTAGCGCAGGCGGCATCGCCGGTGATATTGACGGCGGTGCGCAGCATATCGAAGATGCGGTCTACGCCAAAGAGGATGGGGAGGGCTTCGATGGGGATGCCGGCCGATACTAGTACGGCAACGACGAGCAAAGTGGGGCCGGGAACGCCGGCCTGACCGACAGCACCCAACGTGCTCGTGATGATGATGGCAATGTACTGGGGCAGGGCAAGTTCCATGCCGTACATTTGTGCGATAAAGGTGGCGGCCATGGCATAATAGGCGGCATTGCCGTTCATATTGATGGTGGCACCCAGGGGCAGGGCGAAGGAGGTGGTTTCCTTGGAGACGCCCAGTTCAGAGGTAGCGGTGTTCATGTTCAGCGGCAGGGTGGCAATGGAGGACGCCGTGGAGAAGGCAAAAATCTGTACCTTCCACATGCTCTTAAAGAACTGCTTGTAGGTGGTGCAGCGGGAGAACAGCGCCACGGAGCCGCCAATCATGCCATAGGTGACGATGGCCAGTACCAGCGCATAGAGGAGAATCAGGTAGAGTATTTTGGTGAGCACAGCGTAGCCAAACGTGCCGGTGGCATCAGCCATCAGGCAGAACACGCCGATGGGGGCTACATACATGATGCCCGTCATGACCTGGATGAATAATTCCGTCAGGTAGTTAAAGAAGTTCAAGACATAATTTTTCTTGTGCTCTTCCAGATAAGTAGCAGCAAAGCCCATAAACAGGGCAAAGGTGATAATCTGCAGGATATTGCCGTCTACGAGCGCCTGGAAAGGATTGGTCGGGACAAAGCCCGTAATCGTCTCCCAAAAGCCGGGAATCTGTGTGCTTTCCTCAATGTGGTCTACATGAATTGCAGCATCCGACAAGGCGGCCATTTCAATGCCGCGGCCCGGCTGGAAAAACTCGCTAGCGGCAAGGCCGAGTGCTACGGCGACTGCCGTGGTAATCCCGTAGTAGCCAAAGGTCAAGAGACCGATTTTTCCTGCACTGCCGGACCTGCCTAAAGACGCAGCGCCGCCAATCAGGGAGAAGAGTACCAAAGGTACAACAATCATCTTAATCAGCTGCATGAAAAGGTTGCCCAAAGGTGCGAACATCTGCGCGTCTTTCCCCAGAATCAGGCCGGTGACGGCACCTAAGATGGTGGCTCCGAGAATCCAGAGGCCCAGCCGGTCAAGGCTGCTGTGTTTGTTTTCTGACATAAATAATCCTCCCTAAAACAATTGCTCAAATCGCCTGCTGATACAGAAAGCCGCATGTATACCCTTGGTGGATATGGCATGCGGCTTCGTTGCGCGATTTATGATGTTTACATTGTAACACCTTTTAAGGGTGGTGTCTACTGTCAGAGGAGAAAAATTGTCATATACTACTATGCATAAGGCTTTGGTAATACGGGCAACTGTCGTAAAATGGGTTGAAATTTAGACAAAAAAATAGTACACTTATATTTACTAATTGTCTTATGCCTGCTACAATCAAAAGATAGCAGGTAATCAGGAGAGGCAGGGAAAAGGAGGCAGGTTGGATGCGGTTTTTGGAATGGTTGGGCGCTTGGGTTATTGCGCGTTTGGCTGAGTTTGGCACCATCGTGCTTCTTTATCGTGAGACCGTTCAGGAATTGTTTCGGCGGCCGCGTCCCAAACATATTCTGGCGCAGATGTCGCATTTGGGTGTGGATTCCCTGTTGATTGTGAGTTTGACGCTGCTCTTTACCGGGGCTGTATTTGCCCTGCAGACGGCTGATATATTGATTCGTTTTGGAGCCCAGAGCACCGTTGGCGGGATTATTTCCATAGCCATTGGCCGCGAACTGGGGCCGGTACTGGTGGGGGTGGTCTGTGCCGGACGTGTGGGTGCTGCCATTACGGCAGAGATTTCCACGATGAAGGTTACGGAACAGATTGATGCCCTGCGGGTCATGGCGGTAAGTCCGGTCAATTATCTGATTGTACCCCGCATGCTGGCCTGTATGGTGGTAGTGCCGCTTTTAACGGTATTTGGCGACGTTATCGGCGTATTAGGCGGTTATCTGGTGGCAGTTTATTATGCCGGTATCAGTTCCTATAGTTATATCAATTCCATTCATACCTTTGCGGTGGCGTTTGACCTTACCGGTGGTATGATCAAGGCTATTTTCTTTGGCAATGTCATTGCTGTGCTGGGCTGTTATTATGGACTGCATTGCCCCGCTGGTGCGGAAGGGGTAGGTAAGGCAACCACGCGTACAGTGGTGACCTCCATTATTGTGATTTTTATCTTGAATGCCGTGCTGACTTTCATACTATATTGAGGACAGCAGGAGGAAAATATGATTCGACTGGCGAATGTATGTAAAGTCTATGATGGGAAATATGCCCTGCGGGACATCAACCTGAATATCAAAAAAGGTGAGACGGTGGCTGTTATCGGCGGTTCCGGTTCCGGCAAGAGTACGTTGCTGCAACTGCTGGTTGGTCTTATTCGTCCGGATAGTGGGGAAATTTACATCGGTGGGCAGGAAACAACAAAGCTTACCGAGAAAGAATTAGATAAGGTTCGTCTGAATATGGGCATGGTGTTCCAGTATTCTGCCCTGTTTGATTCGATGACTGTGGGTGAGAATGTGGCTTTTGGCTTGCGGGAACACAAGCATTTGCCAGAGGCTGAAATTCAGCGGATTATCCGGGAAAAACTGGACTTGGTTGGTCTTCCCGGTGTGGAGAACAAGCTGCCCGGAGAACTTTCGGGGGGCATGAAGAAACGCGTGGGGCTGGCCCGGGCCATTGCTATTGAACCGGAAATCATCTTTTATGATGAGCCGAGCTCCGGCCTTGACCCCATAACTACGACCAAGATTGATGAACTCATTGTCGATATGCAGCATAAGCTGGGGGTCACATCTGTGGTGGTAACCCATGATATGGCCAGTGCCTGCCGGATTGCAGACCGGATTGCCATGGTCTATGAAGGGGAGCTTATTGCAGTAGACACGGTAAAGAAGTTTCAGGAATTACAGGATGAACGGGTGCAGGCTTTTTTTAAGACTTTGCGTACCCAAAACAGCTAGATGAAGGGGAGGCGCAGCGGCCATGAGTGTAGAAGCAAAAGTGGGGGCTTTCACGTTGGCGGGATTGGCACTGCTGGCGGCTGTGATAGTCATGCTCAGTGGTTTCAAATTGGACAGCGGTAAAGGCTATAAGCTCTATGCCGGTTTTAAACAGGTAATCGGTGTGGAACCACAGTCGTTGGTGAGGCTGTCCGGCGTGCCGGTAGGAAAGGTTCTATCGGTGGAGAATGATGGCAAAGGTGTTACTGTGGCCATGCAGATCAATGAAGGGGTGCAAATCCCCAAAGGCTCGCAGGTGACCATCGGTTCTTCCGGAATTATGAGCGATAAGTTTATCAACATTTCTCCGGGGGAGGCCAATGCCGGTTTTCTGGAGGACGGCGATTATATGACGGGCCTGGAAGAGATGGGCATGGACGAAATGATTCAGAGTGCCAGCAAGGTTATGGCGCAGGCGCAGGATTTGTTGACCAGTATGAATAACATTGTGGGCAATGAGACGTTTCAGGTATCTATCGTGCAGATGATGGCTAATATTCGGGACACAACCGCACATATCAGTGGCATGATGGCAGCTTTTGAAAACATGGCCAACGCGAATCAGGGCAATATCAATCAGATGTTGACCAATCTGAACATGATGACGGGCAGTTTAAACCGTACCATGAATTCCGTGGAAGCCATTATGGCCAATTTGGCAACGGTAGGAGCTGACCCGCAGACGGCAGAAAATTTGCGTTTGACTTTGGATAATATCACGCAGACCAGCGACAAGATCCGGGTGGTTGCCGAGGGTTTTGCCAAGATTGCCGGGGATGAAAAGACTATAGAGGATATAAAAGCTACGATACATAATGCCCGGGAGCTTACGGGAAAAGCACAGAAGGTAAAAAAACAGCTGGAATCCATTGAAACCCATACCGAAGGGAACAGGGGCCTTTCCTGAACATGGGGGTTGAGGATATCGGCGACACGAATAAAATGAATTTCCAGGTAGGTAACCGGCAGGGAAATTTTGCAGCCAGAGTCGGTGCCATCCGTGGTGAAGCTGGCGTGGGACTGGATGCCTATGCGGGAAAAAATCTTAAGCTGTCGGCCGACGCCTATAATGTCAATGATTTTTCCCTGCGTCTGGGCGCGGAATTGAAGATTATGCGAAACACCTGGCTGATGGGCCAGTGGCAGAATGTCAATAAGCAGGACCATCGGGCTGCTTATGTGGGCATTAAACAGTATTTCTAAGCAGGATAATCTCAGCTGCATGAGCAGCTTTTCATAATAGCATTAACATTTAAGGAGGTATTTATCTTGAATAAACAGCATTTTTATAAAAAATTGACGGCTTTGGTGTTAGGCGGCTTGATGAGCTTTTCGGCGGGCTCAGTTTCGGCAGCCAATACTGTACAGCTGAATCTGGAAGATGCCGTACAGATGGCACTGGAAAATAACCGCAGCATTAAGAGCGCTTTGGCTGATGTGGATGCGGCCAAGTGGAATCTGTCCAAGTACCGCCGTCAGACGGGCGTTACGCTGGCGCTGTCTTCTTCGGCTAACCGTGGTAACGATATGGGCTTTGCACGGCAGTATCAGAATAAAGTTAGTAGTGCTTACGATAATCGGAACTTTTCCAACAGTGCTACGGCGTCAATTCCGCTCTACAACTTTTCTCTGCGCAGCGGCATTGAAGCAGCCGGTTATGGTTTGAACTCTGCGGATGTTACGTTGGAAAACACCAAGCAGGCAGTCCGCTATCAGGCGACGTCGGCTTATTACAATATCCTGAACTACAAGAACCTGATTAAGGTGCAGGAAGATACCGTGCGTGCTTATCAGGAACATCTCGATAATGTTAACGCCCAGTATCGTGTAGGTACCGTCGCTAAGTCGGATGTACTGTCCTCGCAGGTAAACCTGGCCAATGCCCAGCAGGCACTGACCAATGCGCAGAACAATTACGATATTGCTGTGGCAACGTTGAATAATGTCGTCGGTCTGCCTACGGATACGGTGTTGGAAATTGGGGAAGAATTAAAGCATCCTGCCTATAATCTGAATTTGGAAGATTGCACGACCTATGCGCTGAACAACCGTGCGGATGGCGCTGCTGCTTATTATGCCGTGAAGCAGGCTGAGGCAGGCATCAATACGGCCAAGGCCGGCTGGTATCCGACGGTATCTGCATCGGCAACCAAATCCATTAATGGTAAAAAAGAATTTACGGCAGATCATTCCAATTCGTGGTATTTTGGTGCTGCGGCCAACTGGAATATCTTTGACAACGGTGTAACGGCGGCCAGCGTTCATAATGCAGAAGCCGCATTGGTAAAGGCGCAGGAAAACCTGAAGGCCAAGGATGAAACCATTCAGCTCGATGTGCGTACGGCACTCCTGAATCTGCAGGCTGCAGAGAAAAACATCGGCACGATGGAAACGGCCGTGAAACAGGCTGAGGAAGATTTGAAAATCGCCAATGTCCGTTATTCTGCCGGTGTGGGCACAAACCTTGATGTAATGGATGCCACGGAGAAGATGACGGCAGCACGCACAAACTACAACACCGCACTTTACAACTACAATGTAAATAAGGCGGCGCTGGATAAGGCTATGGGGATTCCGGTAGATATTGATGTGGCTAAGTACAAGGCTTCGCAGATGGAAGGTAACCGTCTGAAAAAAGTCCGTGATGATGCCAAAGTCGTGGAAAATCCCGTATTGGAACTGAGTGCAGAAACAAAGAAAGTTTCCAAGGATGAGGCTAAAGCTATGCGCCAGGCCGAACGTGAACTGCGCAAGGCTAAAAAGGTACAAAAAGCTGCAGAAAAGAAGGAAACGAAAACTGCTGACAGCGAGAAAACAGTTAAGAGTGAGACGGTTTCCAGCACGGAATCCGTGGCCAAAGAAATGGCGAATAACTAACGGAATGCAATTTACTGCCTATGAAGGGCCTTTGGGGAGAATATAATGAAGGGGAAAAACTGGATAATAGGCATACTGGTGACTGTAAGCATGATGGCCGTTGGTATGTGGTACTATATACAGAGTAATAACTTCATGCAACGGGCCGGGGAGGAAATTTCCTCACTGGCCTCCCAGACCCTGAACACAGAGGTGCAGATAGGTACCATAGAGGTAAATTCTCTGCACGATATACAATTACATGATTTGGCTGTTTATGACAAGCAGGCGGAACTTATTGCCCGTGCTGATTCGGCACGGGTGAGTTTCCGCCTGCTTGCGGCGGTTTCGGACCCTGCAGATGCAGTACAGGAGATTACGGTTCGTGGCGTATCGGCGGTTTTAGTACAGCGGACTGATGGTACCTGGAATGTCGAGGATTTGGTCGGGGAGGAGAAATCCTCTCAGCAATTCCATGGCAAAATCATGGTGGAGGATGCGCAGGTACTCCTGCGCAGTCAGGGACAGGAACTGCAGTTTGATGACCTGGCCGCTACTGTGGACTGCGCAGATTATCCTGTGTATAAAGCAGAGTTTGCGGGCAAGCAGCAGGGGACGGCGGTATCCGGGACAGCGACTATTTCCGATACCCGTCAGATTGTCAATGCCCGTGTAAATGGTCTGGATGTTAAGGAATATCTGCGTTTTATACCGGCGGGGCTCATTCCGGATAATGTGGAGATACAGGATGGTCTGTTGGAATCTGCCGATATTCATTTATATCGGCGTGACGGTGATTTATCGTTCAGCGGCGATGCCGATTTTAGCGATGGCAAGGTGAAGGTAGAGGGCACGGAGATTGAACAAATCGCCGGTCATGCAGCGTTTACCAATGAAGAGGCACTGGTGAATATTAATGCCTCGGCAGCTGAACAGCAGGTCAATGTTCATGGCAAAATCAAGCATTTGCTGACAACGCCCTATATGGAATTGCAGGCAAGTTCCGAGTCCTTTGACCCTGCGTTGATTTTGAAGAATATTCCCTATCAGGGAGCAGCAAAATTTGCGGTCAAGGTGACAGGGGCCTTTAATAATCCCAGTGTGGATGGCAAGGTCCAGGTGGTCGGCGGCAAGGTTATGGATGTACCCTTTGCAGGGGCACAGGCTGATGTGCGCTATCAGGACAAGAATCTTTTCGTCCGGGATTTTTCCGCGCAGGTATTTGGCGGCAAAGTCAGCGGCGAGGCGGTATTGTCCACGGAAAATTTAGGCTATACGCTCCATGTCAAAGCGGACAATATCGATGCTGGTCAAGGGGCTGCTTATCTGCCTGAGCTTAATGGGCTGTCGGGCAGGGTGTCGGCTGATGTGGGCGGCAATGGCATTGGTATGGATTTAAGCACCTTGCAGCTGTATGGCAGCGCCAAAGCGCAAAATGTCGGTTATCAGGGCATCCAGGTAGAACGTGCCAGCACATCGTTCTATTTGGCCGATGATGACCTGCTCATTGATTATTTGAGTGTAAGAATGCCCAATCATAGCAGTCTGGGGCTGGAAGGTTCCATTCGCGATATGCGGGAGACTGCACAGCTGGATTTGGCCTTTTATGGCGGTCATTTTGACCTCTCGCTGCTGCGTAATATTGACCCCAATATCGATATGTCCGGCCTGGCTGATTTCAAAGGAGTGGTTCATGGCAATAAGGTGAATCCACAGGTTGAGCTTAAGTTTTCCGGTCTTCGTGGCAGCATCTTCAAACAGCCTTTTGACAGTTTGAAGTTTGCGGCCAGCGGCAGTCTGGACGGCATTGGCATCGATGATTTCCTGATGGAAAAGGATGGCAAGGAAGTTTGGCAGGCCAAGGGAACTGTAGGTTTTTCCGGGGAGCGCAAGGTAAATCTCCAATTGGATACCATGGGCGCAAGAATGGAGGATATCGCGGCTTTGCTTGCACCGGATCAGCCCATCACGGGTAATGTGGATAACATCATCAAGGTGACGGGGACGCTGGATAATCCTAAGGCAGTAGGCTATATTCATTTTTATCGGGGGAGTTATCATGGGGTGCTCTTGTCTGGTATGGATGGTGACTATTTCTTGGAGCAGGGCAAATTGCGTCTGCAGGATTTCCATGCGTATTCGCCGATGATAGACATGGTACTCAATGGCACGATAAACACGGCTGATATGGCCATGGATATGGAAGTGACCGCCAAGGATATAGACTTAAAACGGGTAGAACATAAACTGCCCTATGAAGTCAGTGGTCATGGTACCTTTAAGGGCAAGATTGGCGGCACCATCAATACGCCGGTTTTTCATGGATTGTTGGAGGCGCCGGAAATTGTTCTGAATGGTGTAACCATAAACAACTTGCGAGGTATGGTGAAATTTCAGGGAAACAGTTTTGATATCGACCACTTTGGCTTTGAGCAGAATGGTGGCACCTATGATATGGAATTGTTCTATAACATCGATAACGATGCGTTAAGAGGCAATATGGTGGTACAAAATGCGGATATTGCTGCAGTGGCTGCGCTGGTTAACCAAAAGACAGAAGCTATTGAAGGCAAGGCCAATCTTAACGCACAGATAAGCGGTACAGCACATAATCCTGCGGTCAAACTGGATGGTGATGTGCTGCAAGGCTCAGCTGGCGGCTATGATATTCATAATGTCGCTTTGGATTTACGGCTATTGGACCATATTATCTATATTAATAAAATGAGTGGCAGTCAGGGCGCAAAAGGTTTGTTCTCGGCTACAGGTACAGTGGCGTTGAATGGGCCGATGAACGTCAAATTTTCAGCCGGCAATCTGGACCTGGGAATGTTTACCGGGTTGGCAGGCTTGACTGTCAGGGATGTTACGGGCACTGCTGATATTGAAGCAATTATTGGCGGCTATACGTATAATCCGTCTGCGGATGTGACGCTGAAGGCTGTAAATGGAGGCCTGCAGGGCGCAGCTTTTGATACGCTGACAGGCGAGGCACATCTGAAGAATGGTCTCATTGATCTGACGGAAATGAAAGTGGTCAAGCAGGTCGGGAATCAAAGCTGCTCTGCTATTGCAAAGGGGATTGTTCCCTTGCGTGCACTGACGGCAGGTCAGGATGAATGGCTCGCTGATTATGAACAGATTCAGCTGCAGCTGAATCTGCAGGATGCGGATTTGTCGCTGCTGCCGACGGTTTCCAAGGAGATTGACTGGGCTTTGGGCGATACGGATGGCGATATCAAAATCCATGGGACGCTGGCCCATCCTATGCTGGATGGCAGTATTGTCATTCCCAATGGAGCTGTAAAAATAAAGGGCTTGGAAGACCCGGTTACGGACATGACGGCCAGGATAAAATTCACCGGGAGTCAAGTGACAGTTGAAGAATTTTTTGGTAAAATGGGCGGTGGATCGTATAAATTAAACGGCAGTATGAGCCTTAAGGGCTGGACACCGGACCATTATGATTTTAGTCTGATTCTTGATAAGCTGGGAATTAAGAGCAAATTCTTTACCGGTCCCTTAAACGGGGAACTGCATTTGCAGGACACAGATTTTTATGGCAATCATTGGCCGAAGATTTCCGGTAATATCGATTTCCGTAATTGTTTGGTGTCGGTTCCGGCGATTCCCGATAGTGAGGGCGAACTGCCGGAAATGGTTTTTGACGTGCAAGTCAATGTGGGCGATAAGGTACATTTTTACAGTCCTTATCTTTATGACTTGTATCTGACCGGCGGTTTCCATGTGGGCGGGATTATGAGCCATCCCAAGATGAGCGGCGGTCTGCAGGTCAAGCGTGGCGGAACCATTAATTATCTCAAGACGGAATTCAAGATTCGGGAGGGGCGTGCAACCTTTAATCAGGTAGCCTCGTTTATGCCCAGTATTGATTTCTTCGCCGATACCAAATTGACACAGGCCAAGGTGTTCCTGTCAATCAAGGGGCCTTTGGGGGCTGCTGACATGAAACTTATGTCCAGCCCGCAAATGAGTCAGACGCAGATTATCCAGTTGTTGACGCTGCGTGATGCCTATAAGAATGGCAACAGCACAATAAATGCCGGAGATTTACTGGCCGTGGGCCTGCAGATGACCTTCCTGTCGGAGATAGAGGGCGCTATGCGGGAATTCCTGTATCTGGATAAACTGTCGATTTCCCGTGGTTCTGGTTCGGCTTTTGACAATTACAGAACGAACAAAGAAACCAAAGAAAATGAAGAAAACAAATATGATTTTAATGTTTCTATGGGAAAATATATATCGGACAAGGTTATGCTTCGTTACACGCATGGATTTAGCGGCAGGGGCGTTAATCGGTACGGCGTTCAGTACGATATTAACGACCATTGGGGCGTAACTTTGGAGCGGGAGTCAAATGGCACCATCTTTGGTGTGGAGGCTCGTATGACATTTTAACTGTGGCATGGCAGAAGGGAGGTGAGGAGACTGCGTTTTGCACAATATGTTGAGGAATTACAACGGATAAAACCACTGGAGCGCTGTCAGGAAGAATGCCTGTGGCGAGCCTATAAGGAGCAGGGGGATAAAAAAGCCCGCGGGTTGCTTATTGAGGCCTATCAGCCCTTGGTATTCAAGCAGGCACTGCCTTATCGCAGTCTGCAAAACATAATGGATGTGGTGCAGGAAGGGACAATCGGCCTTATCGAAGCTGTGGAGCGCTATGATCCTGAACGTGGTGTAGCGTTCAGTCTCTTTGCCATTCATCGCATACGGGGCCGGATGCTGGATTATCTGCAAAAGGAAGGTGCCTCCGACAGTCCCTGTATGGATGCCATGCTGGATGAAGGAGGAGCGTCCTATAAAGAGAATTTGATGGATATGTCGCCTACGGTGGCGGAACAGGCAGAATGCCATGAATTGGCAGGACAGCTCCATCGTGCGATGGAGCGTCTTCCAGCCAAAGAAAAGGCTGTGCTGGAAAATGTTTATCTGGCAAGTCGTGATGTGGCAACGGTGGCCGAGGATATGGATCTTAGTCCGGGACATATATATCGGTTGCAAAAAATGGGGATTCGCCGTATACGGGGAATGCTGTCCCGTTTTATGCAAAATTGGTAAATAATCAGCTAAATCAGTAAAAACAGGCAGAATAACGAAGATAAATCCGGCTGATGGCCTGTGATGTACTGCCAAGGCGGAATATGTCAGGTGAAGAATCCTGCATTTGTGGCGAGTGTATTTCTAAGAGAATTTTAGGAATTTTAGGCAATACGGAGGGACGCAAATGAACAGGCGTTCACAAACGGAACATATCCGGGCTGCTCGCGAATGGCTGGGGAGAGCAGAAGATTCGCTAGCCCAGGAAAATGATGTGCAGGGAGATTTGAAGCTGATGCTGGCCAAGGCGGAATTGGCTCATGTGGGGCATTGTCCTGCCAGCCGCCGGCTAATCATCTGGGGGCGCAGGGCGCTGGCTTTTGTGGCTGCTGCAGGATTGGCGGCGGTTATTTTGTGGAAACAGGATGCAAGCATATCCGGGGAAGAACGCTCGATTGAGTACACGCCGGCTGTCAGCGCACAGTTGCCGGCGAAAAATACTGCTCCAGCAAAAGAAGTTATTCCTGAACCGCAGCCGGAACAAGCGATGGCGGCGCCCGCGGCAAGCAGCCTGCCGCAGCCTTTGGCACCAGAACCTGCTCCGGAAAAAAGTAATGTGGTTAAGGAACCGACTCCTGTCGTTCCGCCAATGGAAAAAAATGCGCCGCCAGATGCGGCTAAGCAGCAGCTTATGCAGTCTGCAGGTAAAATTCTGCGGCAATAATGAATATTTTTGGGAGGTTTGACCTTTGAAGAAGACGAATAGACGATTTTTAGCTTATGCAGTGGCTTTGGCTGCCAGCTTTGCGGCAGTACCAGGCGTTACGCAGGCAGCGCCGGCGGAAACGACGCAGGCTCAAGTTGCGGCAGATACTGAAACTGCACCGAAGGCCGCAGCAGCTCCGGCAACTGCGGCAGATACGAATACAGCCAATACTGCTAATGCGGCGTCTGCTGCACCTGGCAGTAAGACACCTGCTGCAGCTAGCAGTGAGCCCTCCGCTGCACAAAAGGACGAACAGAAAGATGTAGATCCACGCACCGCAGAATGGGCTAAGAATCGTCCTCAGGAAGATATGATTGAAAAGTACAGCAAGGAGTATGAAGGCCAGACCATCGTAGATACAGTTTTCGAGGGCACTACAGCGCTGACGGAAAACACCGCCAAGGCAGCACTTTCCATGAAAACAGGCGATATGTTTACGGTTAAGGGCATGAATGCGGACCGTGAGGCTGTTTACAATACAGGCTATTTTTATGATCTTTTCCCAACCTTCAAGAAGGTCCCGGAAGGTGTGGTAATCACCTATCATGTATTGGAAAATCCGGTTTTGAAAAGCGTCCATATTACCGGCAATACGGTGATTAAGACCAAGACCTTGCGTGATGCGATAACGGTGAAGAACGGCGAGATTCTCAATAGCCGTGACTTGCAGCAGAATATTCAGGCCATCAAGGAAATTTATCGTAATGACGGCTATATCCTGGCAAAAGTTACCGATATGAATATCGACAAAGAGGGCAATCTCTTCTTGAAAATAAATGAAGGTATTTTGGAGGATTATAAGGTCAAGGGCAATACCAAAACCAAGGATTATGTTATCCTGCGGGAAATGCGTCAAAAGATTGGGGAACCCTTCAACTCCAAGTTGGCTCGCCGTTCCATGCAGCGCGTCTACAATCTGGGCTTTTTCGAGGATGTAAACATCAAGATGAATCCTGGCGTCGAACCCAATGCGGTTATTATGGAACTGGATGTAAAGGAGAAAAACACAGGCTCCTTTGGTATCGGTGCCGGTTATAGTACAGCTGATGGTGTCCTGGGTATGATAAGCATCGGTGATTCGAATATCGGCGGTACCGGCGATGCGGTAAGTCTTACCTATGAAAAGAGCGGCAGTGCAACGGATGCCAAAGGCTATACGTTCTCCTGGCGTCACCCTTATCTGGATAAAAAGGAAACTGCAGGCACCTTGCGGATTTATAACCGTACGTATGAATACAGCGATTACGATACGGATGGTAACCTCAAGGAAAGCTATATGCGCAAGTACTCTGGCGGCGAAATCACCTTGAGCCGTCCGGTAAGTGAGTATTCGACCAATTATATTACGTTAAAGAATCGTGACGATAAGTATGTACGTCATACGGAAAATGGTAATTTGCCGGCTGGACAGAAAGACCGCAGCTCCGATTACTATAAATCTTGGCGTGATTATAACTTTGGCACGACGCGCAGTGTTACACTGTCGCATGTCACCGATACCCGCGATAATATCTATAATCCTACTGAAGGCGGCAGGGTCAGCCTGTCGGCAGAAGTAGCCGGCTTGGGCGGTGACTTTGATTTTCAGAAGGGCACGATTGAAGACCAGCGGTATATCAAGGTCGGTCATGCACAGGTTATTGCCCTGCGTGCCGAGGCTGGTGCTGGTCATGGACATATCTCCGAGTACAATCAGTTTAAAATCGGTGGTCAGAACACCCTGCGCGGTTATCGCGAAGATCAGTTCCGTGGCACCCGTATGCTGCTGGGCACGGTGGAATATCGTTTCCCGATTGTCAGCAAGGTACAGGGCGCACTCTTTACGGACTGGGGATCCGTTTGGTCTGATGGCTGGAATCCCAAAGGTGGAGATGTACACGGCAGCGTAGGTGTTGGCTTATCCTTTAATACGCCGCTCGGTCCGCTGCGTTTGGACTACGGCCGGGGAGACAAAGGCGGCCGCGTGCATTTCTCCGTGGGTGGTTCGTTCTAAATGTTAAGAGCAGCACTGGTTGTTCTTTTTATGCTGTTGGTGCCGCTGACAGCGAATGCTCAGTACGGAGTAAGGGTGGAAAGCGTCACAGCATCCACTACTGCCCAAAGCAACCTGCCGCCACTGGTTGCAGAGCGTATGAATCATAGCATAGCGACGATTGCCGGCCAGTTGATGGAAGGCAAGGAAATTGCTGCTGTGCGGGCCGAGCGGGCGTCTTATGAAAATTTAATTCATGAGGTTTTTGACAAGGTGCTGGTGGGCTATACTGTTCGGTCGGTATCGCTGGAACCAGCGGCTGTTACGCAGGTAAAGGTCGAGCTTATGCCCTGGGCAGAGACCATTCGTCAGGTGCGGGTGGAAACCGCAGTAGAAGGTATGCCGCCGCGCATTGAAAACTTGGTACGGCAGGATTTAAGCGGTGTAGATACGGTCTTTCAGGCTGCGCTTACAGGACTGCCGACGGCTGCTGCCGATTGGACAAACGGGGTGCTGAAACAGCATTTGAAAGCGTATTTGCAGGAGCATCTGCCGGAATTCCGGGCGGATTTTGATTTGACGCCGGAACCGGATACCACCATAAAGCTTATGGTGTATCCTCGTTTGCCGGTGGTGCGGACCGTAGATTTGTCCATGCGTTCGGATACGATCCCCAATAGTGCTCTGCTGACCCGCCGGGATATCATGCAGGCGCAGGTAGAAGATATTGTGGGCGTGCCCGTGGGCTTTGTGCAGCGTCATCGGGCAGAACTGGAACAGGATTTTGCCCAGACTTTGGACACGCGCAAGGATTTTCAGGCTTTGCGCCTGCAAACAAAGGTTATGATTGAACCGGCTGAACGGGCGAGCGTGATGAGCCGTACAGATTCTTCACGCTACCATTTTCGCTTGTCCGGCTGGCTGGATATCGGCAGAGACCGGGGACAGGGGCATGCCAGGCAGGACAATGAATTGCTTTTCCGGCTGCATCTGGGCCGTGTCGGGCAGCAACAGGCGCAGGTCGGTCACCTCGGCACGCATCGCCACCAGCTCCTGCTCCAGCAGCGCGTTACGCCGCTGCAAGTCATCGTTGATGCCCTTCCGGTGAAAATAGTCGGTCACCGTGCTCATACCCTCGTAGACCGTGGCACTCAGCGCGTTGGCCGACGTCAGATAGACACTCTGCTGGTAAGGATTGTCACGAAACAGCAGCACGCAGCTCGCTATCACATAGATGATGAAAACGAACCACGAACTATGCTTGACGAAGAAATTGAGCAGATTGTTCATCTGTTCGGCCTCCGCTCTCCGTTAAGTTCAACGCTTCAGGAAGGGGAAGTGCTTGATGTTCTTCAGGGCCACACCCGTTCCCTTGGCCACAGCGTGCAGCGGGTCCTCGGCCACATGGAACTGGA
>CADBYQ010000056.1 GCA_902798865.1 Pseudoselenomonas ruminantium
TTGTGATCTTAATCATGCGTTTAACAGATCACTCCGGTCATATGCGGGAGGACGACTTCAGTACAGCACATACAGATCATAGTGGCCGTAATGCGTTTCATTGTCTTTCCTCCTTCAATATGATTGCGATAAAGTTAACATCATTTTCCCATTATGTCAATGGGTTTTCAGCATCCCTAAAGACTCTTGAGCCCGTGGCGCCCTTCTGGCCCTGGTACTTTCCGTCATAAGGATTAAGAGCATGATCATCCATCTCAGCGAAAATATCATCCAGACGGTCACAATCCATTTCTTCTGCAGCCTCCCGCATTTCTTCATAGACGCTTTCCATCAGTACAGCATCCGCCTCGGGCTTCTCATCTTCCGCCGCTGTCTGTTCATTTGCAAAGACCGCCGCGAGCTGCGCCTTAAATCCGCGATAAGTCTCGATGAAGCCTTCATGATGTGCCCGAATATATTCCCTATTCTCCGCCTTGCCGGCATTTTCCAGCAGCTGCGCTTCTTCACCGAATTCTTGGGCACCGATTATCCTGGCCGAACTTTTGAGCGCATGCACCTTTATGGTATAGTCTTTTATATTGCGCTCTGCATAAAAACCTTCAATTGCCTGCTCTGTTTCATCTATGGATTCATAGAAAATCTTCAACAGGGGCAGATAGGCCTCGACTGAACCACTATTTTTTATCCCTATCCGCATGTCCAGCCACTCTGCGCCCTGCAGCGGCGCAAGACTTTCCGGAATTTCCTCATTTTCCTGCACCATGACTTCTTCGCCTGCCTCCTGCATTTTTTCCTGCGGCAGATAGGTTAAAAGCATTTCCTCCAGCTTGTCGGTATCAATTGGCTTGGTCAGATAGTCATTAAAACCTGCTTCGATATACTGCTCCCGCGCACCGGAAATGGCATTGGCGGTCAAACAGATTACCGGCGTATTCCTATTCGGTCCACTTTCCTGTTTCTTCAACTCGTGCAGCGTCTCAATACCATCTTTGCCCGGCATCATATGGTCAAGGAAAATGATATCGTATTTCTTTTCCTGGGCCAGCAACAGCCCTTCGTCACCGTCGTTTGCCGTATCCACCTGAACCCTGGTCTGCTTAATCAAGCTCTTAAACACCGTCAGATTCATCGGATTGTCATCCACCATCAGAACCAGCGCCTCAGGTGCCGTAAATTTCTCGCGATATTTTTTATGTCCTTTTAACAATTCCTGATAGGACGCCTTGTAATCGCCCAACGGCTCCCACTTGTTCACACGCTGCCGCAGCTTAAAGGAAAATGTCGAACCAACACCATAAGTGCTTTCCACCTGCAGGGATGAGCCCATCTTTTCCAGCAGGTTCAGCGTGATGGTCATACCCAGGCCAGTGCCTTCCACGTTGCGGTTGCGCTTTTCCTCAATGCGCTCAAACTTGGAAAACAGCTTCTCCATATCCTCCGGCTTTATCCCGATACCGGTATCCTTGACCGCCACACAGAGCAGCACACTGTCCGGGTCATCCGGGACACGCTCAAATTTTACGGAAAAGGTCACACTGCCTTTTTCCGTATATTTCACTGCATTCGTCAGGATATTCGTAATGACCTGCTTGATACGGATTTCATCACCATAGAGCAGTTTCGGCGTCTCCTGGTCAAAATCCAGCAAAAGCTCCAGCCCCTTGGCATCCGCCCGCGTGTGAATCATATTCACCAAATCATTAAATACGGAGGAAAGGTCGTAATCCACAGGGATGATTTCCATCTTGCCCGCCTCGATTTTGGAGAAATCGAGAATATCGTTGATCAGCCCTAACAGAGTATTACCCGCTGTATGAATATTTTCGGCATACTCAATTACGTTTGGCTCACGGCTTTCACGCAGAATCATCTCATTCATCCCCAGCACCGCATTGATGGGGGTTCGTATCTCATGGGACATATTGGAGAGGAATGCAGATTTTGCTTCATTAGCCGCAGCCGCAGTCTCCGCTTTCTGATTCATTTCCTGCGCCAGACGCGCCTTATTTTCGTAACGTGACATGATAAACAGGATTATGGAAATGACCAACAGCAGGACAACTATAGTCAGCAGCAACGTCCTTCTAAGCTGTGTAAAGGTAGACGTCGCATCAAACACCGACAGGCAGAGCCAACTGTTTGCTACCGGCACCTTGTACACGATGTACTCCTCATCACCAAACCGGAACGAAAAATATTTTTCATCGGTGGAACGCAGCTTATCCACAAGCATTTTGCCAAACGTTCCTTCTTCAGTAAGGTAATTTTTCCCTACTTCTGCCCGGTCCGAATGCGCTATAACTTGATAATTCCGGTCTATGACGATTTCAATGTCAGAATCGCCTTTAGCTGCCAGTTCTTCTGTCATTTTTTGCAAATAACTCAATGAAAAATCCATTGAGGCGACGCTTTTTACATCACAGAGCGACTTGGATAACGTAATCATCATGGTATGGGTTTTCGCATCGAGATACGGGTCCACGACAGCGACCTGACCAATGTTGGCCATCGCCCCTCCATACCAGGGGCGTTCCTGCGGGACATAATCCTCAGGGGGAACCCAGCCGGTTCCATCGATGAACACATCCGACACAACAGCATATAATCCTGTCGAATTACCTGCAGTGATATGCTCAGATGCCGCGTACTGATTCTTCAGGAAAGCCTCCATTTCCTCAGGGGACTTCCCCTTGCGAATCATATCATCCAGCGTATAGGACACCCCTCTTATGATATCCACACCTGTAGAGAGGTACTCGTTTATCTGATTCGCTGACTTTGTGGCAACAAGTTCCCGCGTCACGATGATCTTCTGCTTCATCTCGGACTGCAGCATGGTGTAATAGGTCATGACTACAGCCAGAAAAAACAGAATGATTATCGTCGTCATATCCACTCTTTTCAGGACAGACTCAGATTTTCTTCCTTTTTTTGCATCCATTTTTGTCCTCCTGACAGAGTTACCGAACAATGATAATATCACTCTTAAACCACTTTTGGGAGATTCTCCCCAAAGTGCCATCTACCTTCATTTCGCTGAGAATTTTTTGCACTCTGTTTTGCAGTTCTTTGTCCTCCTTTCTAAACCCCCAAGCCAAATCTTCCTCACCCAGACTGTCGGGAAGGACAAAATATCGATCACTGCTCGAATGGATGAAATAAAATGCGGCCAACGAATCCACGAATCCCGCATCCACTTTTCCATCTTTTACCTGATGAAGAACCTCCACATTGTCCATAAGCGGAACAACCTTAACCTCCTTGGAAAGGTCCGTTTCCATAAACCCATCAAAGGTCGTGGAGCCAATCTGTATCCCCAGCGTTTTTCCTTTGAGGTCATGTATCCACATAACGCTGCTGTCTCCGCGGACAACGAAAACCAAGTTGTCTTTTATATACGCTTCCGACAGGAGCATATTCTCCGCGGCTTGAGGCGTTACCGACATACTGCCGATACAATCAATTGTTCTGCCATTCAGTTCGTCTTCCTTGTCTTTCCAAGCGATGGGCCGTACCTCACACGTGACCCCCAGACGGGAGCCGACCTCACGCGCCAGGTCAACATCAAAGCCGACCAGTTCCCCATGTTCATCGGTAAAGCTCATGGGTGGGAAATTATCATCAACGCCAATTACAAAATGTCCGTTATCTACGACCATTTGCAGGGAAACATCCTGAGAACGGACAGACTCCTGTGAATCACGGCAAAAATAGATTATCCCCAGCGGCAGCAATACAGCACAAACAGACACAATCAGAAAAGCCCGCCATTCCTTGGACATGGGCTTTTTATCCGGCACGTCACACACCTTCTGCACATCTTTGTGCGCATCGTAATCCTTCACCAGACGCCTAAGCGTCAGCGAAAGCAGCAACAGGCCAATCAGGTTGGGAAATGCCATAAGACCATTAAGGGTATCCGAAATATCCCATAGATTGTCCAGATAGTCATTACCTGCCGCGCCAAGCAACTGCGCACCAGAGGCACCAACGATAATCATAGCAATCAGCAGCAGCTTCATAACCGGCTTGAAACGCACACCAAACAGATACGTCACCGCCGTCTCCGCGTACCAGTACCATCCCAGTATCGTTGTAGTTGCAAAGAGCAGCAGCCCCGTCGCCAGGATATATTTGCCTGGCGTTCCCAACGCCACCTCAAAGGACTGCAGAGCTAGCTGTGCCCCCGTCAGTTCCGGGTAGTACGTCATCGTGCCGGTAACGAGAATGGCCAGCCCCGTAAGAACACAGATGACAAATGTATCCACAAACACCTCAAAGATACCATAGAACCCCATCTGAACCGGATGCGCATTATCCGCCGTGGCATATGCCATAGGGGCAGAGCCCATCCCCGCCTCATTGGAGAATACGCCACGGGCGACTCCCCGCTGAATGGCTTCCATCACACACCAACCGGCCACCCCACCGGTAACAACCGCAGGGTCAGCGAAAAACGCCATATGAATCGCATTGGTAATCGCCGCAGGAATTTGCGCCCAGTAGGTTAGCACCAGGAATCCCGTGCTCACCATATAAAAAACCACCATGAACGGAACAACAAACAAGGTCACACGCGAAAGACTGGTAAGGCCGCCGACAATGACCACTCCTACAGCCACAGCCATTATAACACCGCTGTTCAGATGGTCCACGTTCCAGCCCATAAACAGCACTTCCGCAGCAGAATTTGCCTGCACAGCGCCCCCCATCCCCAGAGATGCAAACAGTGCAAACAGCGCGAACAAAACCGCCAATGCCTTCCCTATCGTTTTCCAGATGCCCCCCCATTCACCCAGACCATGTTCCAAAACATACATAGAACCGCCACGCCAGTCACCATGCGCATCCTTTTTCCGGTAATGAACAGCCAGTGTAATCTCAGCAAACTTGGTACACATACCAAAGAACGCCGAGATGAGCATCCAGACCAACGCCCCAGGTCCACCCAGGTGCAAGGCTGTTGCTACCCCCGCCACATTGCCGGTTCCCACCGTCGCGGCCATCGCCGTAACCATTGCCGCAAACGAAGAAATGGACTTATCCTCTTCGTTCTTTTCCCGGAAGCTGAAAACTTCGGCTATTGCCGGGAAAAAATAGCGAAGTTGAGGGAAGCCCAGCAATAAAGTCAAATAAATACCTGTCCCCACAAGCAAAGTCATGCCCGGAGGACCCCAAACAAAGTGGTTTGCCACTTCGTTGATTTGCATAATGAATTCCATTTATTCCCTAATCCTCCTCAAAAAGCCCCCGCCTCTGACCGTTTCCCTTTTTCCCGTTTCAAAGCCTTGACTGCAGATAACCTTGCAGCCTATCCCGTATGCGGGTACCTGTATACACTAATCCTGTTAAGACTATTCGACAATTTGCTTAAAAATCCCTGTTATATACGCATCAAATCAATAACTTTTTGCATACTTGATAACTTCTCTAAATCCTGTATAATACTCTTAGCAAAGAAATGCACAAACTTTTTATGTTTGTCGATGTTTAAGGAGAGCATATGATGAAAAATTATTCCTATCAGCCCCAGGGGGTATGCAGCAAGCAAATTGACTTCAGCATTGATGAGGCCGGCAAACTGCATGACGTTCAATTCACCGGCGGCTGCCCGGGCAATCTGGCAGCCATCAGCAAACTGGTCGAAGGCGCAGATGCGGCCAACATCGCCGAGATGTTAAATGGCAACGATTGCCGTGGCCGCGGTACTTCCTGTGGCGACCAGCTGTCCAAAGCATTGAGCGAAGCTTTGGCCGAGGTGAAAGACGCCTAAGCCTTCTGAATACAAACCAATAGAAAACGGCAGTTACATCAGGTGTTTTCACACCTGTGCAACCGCCGTTTTTTATATTCTGCTCTTTTTGCTATTATTCATTTTTCGTCTCGGTCAATTTTTGTTTAGCCAGTTCCCGCTGTTTTTTGCGTTCATGGTAAAGTTCATGGCGCTTTCTTGCGGCTTCAAAAGCAGCTTTGGCTTCCTCTGTCTCCAGTTCCAACGGTGGTACAGCCATCGGACGGCCATTGCGGTCCAGTGCGACCATCGTGAAGTAAGCGGACAGGGCATGCTGCGGCCCCTGCTCGGCTTCTAAGACTTCTACCTCGACATTTACCGCCACTTCCATGGAGGTATGGCCGACATAAATGACTTCAGCCGTGCAGGTGACCAAATCGCCAATCAGTATCGGCGTATGAAATTCCAATTCATCCACACGCGCCGTTACCACATTGGAGCGGCTGTATTTGCGAGCTGCCGCATAGGCTGTAGAATCCATCATCTTCATCAGTTCGCCGCCATGAACATTGCCGTTGGGATTCGTCTGACTGGGCATCATGACTTCACTTAAATAAATCTTTGTTGACATCTATATTCCTCATTTCTGTCCCTGTTTTTCTATTTTATACAATAATATCGCACAATTGTTACAATCTGTCAATCCGGAAATGTAAAAATTTTGCCAGCAAAGCAGCGATAATGGACAAAAACAGCAACGGCAAAAGTGCCGTTACTGTCAGACGCCAATTTATCTTGAGCCTATTCAGAAGCCCAGACCATTAAACCAGCTTTTGATGTCTTCGGCTTTGGCCTGCGGAGAGAACAGCTTGCCCGGCTTCCATTCAGCCTTGCCCTTGGTCAGCTTCTGCAGATAGTCAGCACTCGTGCCGATATCGCTGCCGCCGGAGGTGCAGATGGCAGTCAATTTCTTGCCTTTGAAATCATAGCTTTCCACGAAGGTATCCATGATGCGCGGCGCCTGTCCCCACCAGATGGGATATGCCAGTACGATGGTATCGTAGTTGGCAATCGGTGCATTCTTATCCGCAAGTTTTGGGCGGGCGCTGTCGTTTTTCTGTTCCACCGTAGCACGGGTGCTTTCGTCATTATAGTTCAAGTCCTCTTTGCTATAAGGAACTTCCGGACGGATTTCATAGAGGTCAGCATTCAGAGCTTTAGCCGTATTCTCTGCGAGCGTGCGGGTATTGCCCGTGGCCGAGAAATACGCCACGAAAATCTTGCCTTTAGCCGCAGGTGCCTTGCTGTCAGCCTGTGCCGTAGTCTGCACCGGTGCCGGTGCTGCCTTTTCTGCCGTCTTGCCCGACTCTGTGCCGCAGCCCACCAGCCCTAGAATCATCAACACGCCCAAGCAGGCAATCCATAGTTTTCGCATATCATTATCCCCTTTCACGATTTGTCTATCCACTGATTAATCTAGCACTTGAAGTAAACTACAAGTCAAGCCTTTATTTGTGCATATGCCGCTTTACAAAATCACGAATTTCGACAAAAGAATCCACACTGTCCTGCAAATCCGGCATGAGCAGGGCAAAATCATGTGACATTCCCGGATAAATGGTAATGGTCACATCGGTACCATCGGCCGCAGCTTTTTTCGCCAACGCCAGATTTTCATCTAAGAACAATTCATAGCCACCAGTCTGAATCAGCATAGGCGGCAGCCCCGATAAGTCTGCATAGATTGGCGATAAACGTGGGTCTTTTGCTTTATAACCCTTGCTGTAAGCCGGCTGAGCTACAGCATTGAACATAAAGGGATTATTATTTCCCAGAATCAAATCACGTTCCGCATTTGTCTGGCGCGAGGGCAGATTATTTTCCTGCACAGTCAGCCAGGGACGGCGAAATCATCGCAGCCTTAAAGGAACGCACTTCATAATCGGCCATACCACCTGCGTAATACACATCTTCCCGCAGGATTTCGTCCACGGCTTCACGCGTTTCGGCGCCGCTAATCATAATCCCGGCCATCTCTTTGTCGGTATACGGCCCCACCAGCAGGAACTCGCCCTGCTCAAAATGTTTGGTAAACCAGGCAATATGCTGCTTAAAGAGCTCCTCGCCCTTACCTGCCGGAATCTTGTCTGCCTTTAACACCTGATTGATGATAAACATATTTCTTCCCCCTTACAAATTCTTGCCCGTTTCATAGGCTTCCTGCATGGCTGCCGATTCACGAATGGCACCGGGTGCCAAAGCCGAAGTGCCGATAACAGCACCTGCATTGCGCACGCCCACCTGATTGAATTCCTTGAAACAGCCCACATACATATTAAAATCCGAAAGGATATTGGCCATGAATTTCTTATCCGGCACGCCGCCCAAGGTCAGCAGATAAAAATCCTTGTCTTTCAGAATGGGCAGCAAAGGATAAGTACGGTCCAGGAACCGCTTCATAAGCCCGGTCCAGGTAAAGTAATAGAGCGGGGACGCCAATACGATAACATCCGCAGCCTTTACCTTTTCGAGCACTTCGGCCATATCGTCCTTCTGCACGCAAGTGCCGCCATTATTGTGGCAGGCACGGCAGCCATAGCAGTCACCAAAGGTTTTATCCCGCAGTTCTACTTTCTCCGTCTCGTGCCCAGCTTCCTGCGCGCCGCGGATAAATTCATCCGCCAGGATTCCCGTGTTGCCATTTTTTCTCATGCTGCCATGAATAACTAAAACCTTCATCATCATCTCTCCTTACACATACGCATTATCACGAAAAGATTAATTCTTGCGAATTTTGGCAATATATTTTTGCCAGCCATTGCCTGTTTGCCAATTCATCATCCAAAGCGGCCTTTTTGCCCAGCAAGGCTTTCGCCGGAACATAGGGGAAGTCACTGCCATAAAGCAAATGACCTTCATCGGTAATCTTCAGCAGCATATCCATAGCCTCCGGCATGGGGTCACCAGCCAAATCGTAATAAAGCTGCTGCATGCCCGCTTCCATATCCACCGGCTTCATCATCTGCATGCCTGCCAGCATGGCAAACATCGCCTTGGCCCGCTGTTTCATATAGGGCAGGAAGGAACCACAGTGCGGCACGACCAGACGAACCTTCGGATAGCGTTCCAACATGCCACTGGCAAGCAAATTGACGACAGCTCGCGTGGTATCGGCAGGATATTCAAACAGGGCCATGACCTGCCCCGTCACCGTCCCTTTGCGCGGAAGCTCCCTTGCCGGGCTGGGATGCAGGATAATCAGCGCCTGACGGCGGTTTAGTTCCGCAAAGACCGCTTCCCAACGTGCATCGCCCAGATAAATGCCCCCGGCATTGCTCGGAACTTTCACGCCCAAAGCCCCCAGTTTATCCATCGCATACCTTATCTCTGCAATGCTGCCCTCACTACTCGGAAAGGGCAGGGCTGCCGCAAAGCCAAATTTATCCGGATACTTGCGGCAAAGCGCAGCCGTTTCTTCATTGATTTCCCGCGCTACCTCACAGGACAGCTTTTCATCCCCGTTATAGATATGCGGTGTTGCCGGCGACAGCACCGTATAATCAATCTGTGCTTGCCGCATAAACTCCAAATGCGCTTCTTCCGACCAAGCGGGCAAAGGATAACCTTCCTCAGCCGCCGCATCAATGCCGAGCTTTTTAAGCCCCTGCACAAAGCTCGGCAAAATCGCATGGGCATGCACATCAATCTTGCGCCCGGCAGGGAGCGCTTCCCTGCCGGCTGCCATTGCCGTCTTTTCCTGCATGGCAGACCCCAGCCCCCAAAGAGCAAATGCCCCGCCGATACCAGCTTTTAGAAAATCACGCCGTTTCAAGGTAGTCCTCCTCAATTCACGCCTAACAGCTTTCGCAGACAATTATAGGAAATCTCATAGATGGATAAATATTTATAGTCAACGCCGGCTTCGGCCATCGCTTTTTTCTGCGTCTCCGTCACCACGGCATAGGGATAAATCCCATAGATAAAGGGAAAATATGCATAGATAAAGCTCTGCTTGGCCACCTCATTCATTTCCGGGCAAAACTTATCCAAACAATGACGCACCGCCTGCATGGACTTGCCATACGAACGCTTGAACTCCACCAGATTCTCATAGCGGCTGTTCCCTTCCATATCAAAATGATTCATGGACAGAAGCTTCAACAGCCTTGACCGCTTTTCCAAGGAACGGGACAAGGCATCCGCCAATTCATCATGGCTTAAAGATTCATGTGCAGACAAGAGCTGCTCCAAATCCGCTACCCACAAATCATATTCCCGCTGCATCAGCGCGAGGAAAATTTCTTCCTTCGTATTGAAATAGTTGTAAATGGCCGTGCGGTTAAACGTCGTGACCTTGCCAATTTCTTTGAGCGTGATATCCTTAAAATTCATCGTCTCATAGAGCTTGGCACAAGCATCAATAATCTCTTCCCGCCGCGCGAGTAATACTTCTTCTGAAACCTTTGGCATAAAGAGCCTCCTGCAATTTATTTTCTTCAAAATGACATCGTGTAACTTATCTTTAATTGCATTATAGCGGTAAAATGACACAATGTCAATATAATCCCTAAAAAAATTCGCCACGCTTTTTCGTGACGAATTTTGACCCTCTTACAAATTTTTCGCGCCCCAGTCCGCAACCTGCTGATACAAGGGCACAGCTACATGGTATTCCTTTCCCAACTCCACTACACGATTCACCAGTCCGGCAAATTCCGAATTGCCGCCCCGCTGGATATCCCGCTGCATGGACATCGTCGAGCCAGCCTTGAGCGCATCCATGATTTTGAGCCCTGTTTCCACCAGATTGACGGTAAACGTAATGCCCATGGCTTTGCCCAAGGCTTCCACTTCCTTAATCAAACCAATGAACAGTTCACGCTCCTGGCCGTCCACCTGAAACTTTTCGCTCGTGGCGTTAAAATATGCTCCCGCCGCTGCCGCAGGCGAGACAAAGGCAAATTTTTGCAGAGCATCACGGATGATGTTATCGCTGAAATGCGCGCGGATTTCCGACTTTTGCATGACCGTTTCCAGTTCCTGCGCTTTTTCCAGCAAGCGAACTTCCTGCTGTGGACGATAGCCAAAAATCACCCGCAGCATCTTATCCGACTGGTAGATAACCCCCGGCGAGGCAATTTCGCCCATGACATAAATACAGCCATCCAGACAGGTGAGTTCCGGCAATTTCTCCTGCATCACGCCACCCGTGCCGAACACGTTGAGCACCGGTACGATGAGTACATCTGCATTCATCTTTTCCTTGGCAAAGGCAATGGCATCGTCGATATTGTAATATTTTACACTGACCAGCAATACATCCGGCATATCCGCATACTCTTCCGCTGTGCAGGCCTTTACATTCGTTATCTGCTCCGTACCCCGATGATTGGTCCGCAGGGTAAGCCCCTTTT
>CADBYQ010000057.1 GCA_902798865.1 Pseudoselenomonas ruminantium
TGTAGATCAAAGTATTTCTCCATCTCAAACAGAGAGTACATGACGCCTACCGGGCTGGATATTACCGGATCAGCCAGTGCCAATGGTGAACACTTAAGGGCAGCGGCAAGGTTTTTCAGCAGTCCGGTATTGAAGCCGGGATGAAATCCATCATTGGGGATATTCGTGACCGGGAAAAATTGATGCAAGTCTTTGCTGAGGTACAGCCGGAGATTGTATTGCACTTGGCAGCTCAACCCCTTGTTATTGAAAGCTACAAAGAACCGGTGCTAACTTATGAAACTAATGTGATGGGCACGGTAAACATTTTGGAATGTGTACGGCAGACAGAAAGCGTCAAGTCGTTCCTGAATGTCACCACGGATAAGGTCTATGAGAACAAGGAATGGCCTTGGGGCTACCGGGAAAATGAGCCTTTGGATGGCTATGATCCCTATTCCAACAGCAAAAGCTGCTCGGAATTGGTAACGCATAGCTATAAGAAGAGTTTCTTCACGGATGGCCGTTGTGCAATTTCCACAGCCAGGGCAGGCAATGTGATTGGCGGTGGTGATTTTTCGGATAATCGTATTATTCCTGATTCGGTTCGTGCTGCTTATGCCGGAGAGAGCATAAAAGTGCGCAATCCGTATTCTACGCGTCCTTATCAGCATGTATTGGAACCGCTCTATGCGTATTTATTGATTGCACAGGCTCAGTATGAAGATAGCAAATATGCGGATTGGTACAATGTTGGCCCGGATGAATGCGATTGTGTGACTACTGGTGAACTGACGAATATTTTCTGCCGTCAGTGGGGCGAAGGGCTTAAGTGGAAAAATATCAGCGTGGAAGGGCCGCATGAGGCCAACTTCCTTAAGCTGGATTGTTCTAAAATAAAAAGTCACCTTGGCTGGCAGCCAAGGTGGCATATAGAAGATGCGCTGAGAGAAACAGTAGTTTGGGCGAAAGCATGGCAGCAGGGAAAAGATATTTCTGCGGTAATGGAAGAACAAATCCATAAATTTATGGAAGCTTGATGTTAGATGTTAATGTGCGGTATCTGCTACGAATTCGACCCGAAGTGTCATACCAAGACCTTTGGCCAGTTTTTTGAGCATATTTAATGATGGATTGCGATTGCCGTTTTCGATGCGGCTGATATCTGCCTGTGTGATGCCTGTACGCAGTGAAAGCTCTTTTTGCATATTCGGCTTTGACAACGGGATTTTTCAGTAGTTCCTGTTTGAATTCGCTGTATTCACTCATGAGGATATCTCCTTTCATAATCTGCTTTGTATTTTTTGGCAAGAGCCAATTCTCTTTTAGGAGTCTTTTGTGATTTTTTCACAAAGCCGTTAGTGAGAATTGCTTGCTTGCCGACATAGAAGAAGTAGAAAACCCGTGTGATGTTAGAGGATTCCTTGGCGCGTAATTCGAAGATACCATCTTCCAGTGCTTCAGAATAAGGCATTCGCAGAGCTGGGCCGTTGGTTTCCAAAAGGTCAAGATTTCGTAACATCTTTGCCTGCATTTTCTCATTTAGCGTGAAAATAAAATCTTTAGCGGGTTTCTTGCCATCTTCGGTGGTGTAGAACTCAATGGTGTACATAATTACCTCCTTGTGATTATTATATGTCTTATTCGACATAAAAGCAAGCAGGTAAAGTTTATGATGTATGAATTTTTGTAATACGAAAGAGGTTTAAGTATATGAAAGGTGCTATTGTCACAGGGGCAAATGGCTTTATAGGCAGTCATGTCGTGCGTCAGTTACTTCAGCAGGAAATCCGTGTGGTGGCACTCTGCCATGATGGTAAGTGCGACAATTTGCCGCAGTCTGATTTATTGACGGTATATTCGTTTGATTTGGAGCGGACAGAGGATTTTGCAAAATCCCACACTAAAGTAGATATTGGTTGCGATGTATTTTATCACTTTGCCTGGAAAGGTGCGGCAGGTGCTGCAAGGGCAGATACAGCCTTGCAGTTGGATAATGCGCAATGGACAATTGATGCGTTGCGTTTGGCGAAAGAATTAGGTTGTAAGCGTTTTGTGGGTGCTGGAAGTATCATGGAACATGAGACGGTGGCGGCGGCCTTTGCTCGGGAAAACAAACCTGGCTTGGGATATATCTATGGCGGCGGAAAGTTGATTGCCCATGTCATGGCAAAATCTGTAGCTGCTGATATCGGAATTGAGTTTATTTGGCCAATGATTACCAATGCCTATGGTGCAGGGGAAATCAGCCCTCGTTTAGTCAACAGTACAATCCGGAAAATCCTGCAGGGAGAGACTCCATGTTTCACGGCTGGCACGCAGAACTATGATTTTGTGTACATTGATGATGTGGCAAGGGCATTTTGTTTGATAGGTGAGAAGGGTAAGCCGTTTTGTGAATACATGATTGGCAGTTCGCAGGCACGTCCATTGAAAGAGTTCTTGCTGGAGATGAAGGCAGCAATCGCTCCTGACAGGGAGTTCATTTTTGGGGATGTGCCGTTCACAGGTATCAACTTGCCTATTAGCTATTTTGATGGTCATGATACTGAGCAGGATACTGGATTTCATGCCGAGATAAGTTTTGCAGAAGGTGCGAAAAAGACACGTGACTGGATGGCTGGATTTATGAACTGATTGCTTATGCGAAGGTGATGGACAGATGAATACAAAATTTGAATTTAAGGAAACAATAATTCCGGGACTTATCGAAGTTACTCCTTTCAACGCAGAGGACGTGCGCGGCTGTTTTACTAAGGATTACTCCAAGGAAGTGTTTAAAAACAATGGTATTGACCATGAATTAGCCGAAGTCTTTTATACCACATCCCATAAGGGCGTTATACGTGCGTTGCATTTTCAGCGGGAAAAACAGCAGCCGAAACTCGTGCGCTGTGTCACGGGGCATGTATATGATGTAGTGGTGGATATGCGCAAGGACAGCCCTACCTTTAAAAAGTGGTTAGGCTTTGATTTGTATGGAGAAAAACATAATGAACTTTTGGTTCCAGCAGGATGTGCTCATGGTTATCTTGTGCTGGAGGATTCTATTGTCTCATACAAATGCGCTGAAAAATTCTATGGGGAATTCGATGGTGGTATTCGCTGGAATGATCCGGAAATAGGAGTGGAGTGGCCATTGGAAAAAATTGGCGGTGAAGATAAATTGATTCTAGCAGATAAGGATAAACAGCTGCCGTTCTTTAGTGAATTTGTGGATGAATATGGAGCTTTTTAACATGGACTATTTAGTGATTGGTGCTGGCTTGACCGGTGCAGTAATTGCTAGAAAATTAGCAGATCATGGACATAAGGTTACGATATGGGAGAGACGTAATCATATCGGCGGCAATATGTACGACTATAAAGATGAGCATGGCGTAAATGTACATAAATATGGCCCGCATACATTCCATACGAATGATAAGAAATTATATGATTTCATGCTTCAGTATGAAAAGTGGGAACCGTATGCACTGAAATGCGGGGCGCAGATTGATGGGAAATTTACTCCAACGCCGTTTAATTTTTCCACAATAGAAACGTTTTATACTGAACAGGAAGCGGAAGAACTCAAACAGCAGATAAAGAGTGTCTTTGGTGATAGAACGACCGCTACGGTGGTAGAGGTGCTGTCTTGTACAAATGAGACTGTACGAAAATACGGTGAATTCCTGTTTGCCAAGGATTACAGCCTGTATACTGCCAAGCAATGGGGAATTTCACCAGATAAGATTGATCCGAGCGTGTTGAAACGTGTGCCGTTAAGATTTTCTTATGATGAAGGATACTTCGATGATAAATATCAAGTGATGCCTGTTCACAGTTATTGCGATTTTTTCCATAACTTACTATCGCATGAAAATATTGAAGTGAAGTTAGGTATAGATGCTTTGGAACACCTGTTTGTATCGACAGATGGCAAAAAAATCTTGCTGGATGGTGAAGTTTCTCCATATAAGATTGTCTATACCGGTGCGTTGGACGAACTTTTTGGCATGGATGAAGGGGCTCTGCCATATCGTTCTCTAAAATTTGAATGGCATTATGAGGATATAGACAGCTTGCAGCCGTATCCGGTCACAGCATATCCTCAGGCTGAAGGTTATACTAGAATTACTGAGTATAAAAAAATGCCTGTACAGGAGGTGGCAGGAACAAGTTATGCGGTGGAATATTCCTTGCCTTATAAAAAAGGAGAAAAGCAGGAACCATATTATCCGGTGTTGACAGAAGAAAGTATCGCGTTGGCAGGTAGATATCAAGAGAGAGCCAAGCAGATATGTAATTTTTACTGCTGTGGAAGATTAGCTGATTTTAAGTATTACAATATGGATCAGGCACTAGAACGTGCATTGGCTATGGCTGATCAAATGCAAAAATAATTGATAGGGGTGGAGATTAATATGATGTTCGATTATTTAATTGTGGGCAGTGGTTTATTTGGTGCTGTATTTGCCCATGAAGCGAAAAAGGGTGGCAAATCTGTATTGGTACTAGAACGCCGTAATCATGTTGGCGGTAATATCTACTGTGAAGAACAGGATGGCATCAACGTACATAAATATGGTGCGCATATTTTTCATACGTCTTATAAGGATGTGTGGGAGTATGTGAATCAGTTTGTGGAATTCAATAACTATGTGAATTCGCCGGTGGCAAATTATAAGGGAGAACTCTACAATCTTCCGTTTAATATGAATACGTTTGCCAAGCTTTGGGGGATTGTAACGCCGGCTGAGGCTGCGGCGAAGATTGCGGAGCAGCGTACGGCTATCAAGGGTGAACCGCAGAATCTGGAAGAACAGGCAATTTCACTTGTGGGTACGGATATTTATACGAAGCTGATTAAGGGCTATACGGAGAAGCAGTGGGGGCGTAGCTGTACGGAACTGCCTGCGTTTATCATCAAGCGTCTGCCGGTACGTTATACTTTTGACAATAACTATTTCAATGACCGCTATCAGGGTATTCCGGTTGGTGGCTACAATAAGCTGATTAATGCTCTCCTTGATGGGATTGAGGTACGTACTGGCGTAGATTATAACGAATCCCGCGCTGAATATGAAGGGCTAGCACAGAAGGTAGTTTATACCGGCCCTGTGGATGCTTATTTTGATTACAAACTGGGACAGTTGGAATACCGTGGACTGCGTTTTGAAACAGAACGGCTGGAAGAAGTCAATCATCAGGGCGTGGCCGTTATGAACTATACGGAACGAGAAGTTCCCTATACCCGCGTGATTGAACATAAGCATTTTGAATTCGGCACGCAGCCGGTTACCTATGTAACGAAGGAGTATCCGGCAGATTGGCAACCGGGGGAAGAAGCCTACTATCCGGTCAATAATGAACGCAATCAGAAGTTGTACCAGCAGTATGCAGAGTTGGCTGCCAAGGAAGAAAACGTAATCTTCGGTGGTCGTTTGGCTGAATACAAATATTATGATATGGATGATGTGATAAAGAGTGCTTTAGAATGTGTGGGTAAAGAATTGATACGAAATTCATGACGCGCATTTTTGAGGAAATATGATTCATGATTGATGTCCATAATAAATTGCTCGAATGGCGCGAGTTTTACGGGTATAAACAAAAACAGGTTGCGGAAGCTATAGGCGTCAATCGTGCTACATATGCAAATTATGAATGTGGCAGGCGAACTCCCGACATAGATGGGCTGGTCAAACTGGCCAGGTTCTATAGGATTTCGCTTAATGAATTGGTGGGGTGTAATACAAGTGGATCGGATAACCTGGTTTTGCTGCCCTGCGACAGGGAGCTGTTAGAGTTTTTTCATCAGTTATCTGAGGTAAAGCAAAAGGCATGCTTAGCCCATGTGAAACTTGATGTAGAGATGGACCAGGATTTTCGTGACAAAGAATGAGGGATCTGCTATATGCGTATGTTTGCAGATGAAGGAGAATTGATAGAAAAATACAGGCGCTTGTCGGATGAAGGCCGGGCGCGTATCAGCAATCAGATTGACTGTGAACTGCGTATTGATGCGGAGGTCACTGCCAAGCGGCAGGAAAGCCAGCGCAAGGGCATTGAAGCAGCCAAAAAGGCCGGCGTGCAATATGGCCGGCCTAAGGTTTCGGTTCCGGAAAATTGGGATATCGTTTATGCCCAATGGAAGGCGCAGGATATAACAGCAGATGAGGCGGCGGCAAAGATGGGGATATCGAAGGCTACATTATATAGGATGGAAAAGAGAATGAAAAATTCAGATATATTTCAGCATCCTGCGGTAAAATAATGGCATGATTTCGGCAGGAGATTCTGTCTCGCTGTTGAAGTCTGTAATGCAGGAGAGGTATCTCCTGTGCGTGACAAGTCTATATAAGTAGGAGGCAGTGCGTATGAGGATCAGCAAGTTGAGAAACATGTCAAAGTCGCTTTTCTGGGGGGACAGATCTCTGCCGGAGGACTCTGAGATGAAGGGGGTTATCGAAACCGACAATGGGCAGACAGGAATTCTGCTCAAACTGAAAAACGGAATGTATGTGCTGGGGACGGCAGGTACGCTTTCCAAGTTGAATCAGGAGAAAATTCGGCGTAAGCTGAAAGAAGCATAGGCGATAGCCAATAGATTTTCTGTGACAAAGGCACAGAAGGGCAGCCCTTTCTGCACTATAATAGCCATTGTGTATTATAGTCAGAAAGGGCTGTTTTGATGAGTGAAATGGTAGGGAAAAAATTATCACCCCGTCATGCGGTGGTGGACATAGCGGCTTGTGTGGCTTGTGGTACCTGTGAGGATGTTTGCCCCCGTGGCGCTGTCACCATTTATCAGGGGCAGTATGCCAAAGTACAGGAAGAACGCTGTGTAGGCTGCGGCAAATGCGCCCGGGAATGTCCGGCTTCAATTATCAAAGTGGAGGTGCGGGCATGAATAAGCATTGGTATCATTATGTATGGATTTGGTCACTCATTTACTTTGGTATGGGCTTTTTCAATATTCTCTTTGCCTGGATGGGGTTAATCAGCTTTGCCCTGCCATTGATTATGGCGATTGGTTTTGGCAACAAGCGCTTTTGCAACCGCTATTGTGACAGAGGGCAGACGCTTAGGGCTTTGGGGCAGCTGGGCTTTTCGCGGCGGCGGGATATGCCGGCGTGGATGAAAAGTAAAGCGTTTCGCTATGGCTTTATGCTGTTCTTCTTCGGCATGTTTGGCAGTGTTCTCTATACCACATGGTTGGTGTACAGTGGGGCAGAGTCCTTGCAGCAGGTTGTGTCGCTTCTCTGGACGTTCCATTTTCCTTGGGAATGGGCTTACAGCGGTGCGGTTTCGCCGTGGACGGCGCAGTTTGCGTTTGGGCTCTACAGTCTGATGCTGACCTCGGAGGTCATTGCCTTAGTGACCATGCTGTTGTTCCGCCCGCGTTCCTGGTGTGTGTACTGTCCTATGGGGACGCTTACACAGCTGATTTGTCAGGCAAAGGCGGGAAAAACGCAATAATTCTTAGCGGATAAATATTGGCGATTGCTGAAAATCGTTGCGGGGCGATTTTTTTTCGCAGGTCAGCTGGCGTAGTTCTGTAGCTAGCGTGTCCAACCGTAACATTTGTTCCAAAGGCGTGAGGTCTGTTTGTACTTCGCGCCTTTTCGCAGTGGTCAGGTATTGGCTGGTTTTGGTAATCAAGGGGAGGGAACTTTTGGCCTTTATTTCCCGCAGAATCGTTTTGCCCTGAGGGCTTACGGCCAGCAGGCGGGTGTAGAGGGGGCCTGTCTGGTCAAATAAGGCAATGCTGTCCTTATCTATGCCCATTAAGAGATAAAGCAGAGTGCGGGCGATGCGGCTGGCGGGATAGCGTTTAGTCGTGACAGTTTGAATCAGTTCTGGCCAGCTGTCAGCTGTTTTGGCATGGTCAAGGATACGGTTTTCCAATCCTTCATTGATGCCGTAGATTTTCTGCAGGTCGGAAACTTGGCTAGTCAAAAGTTTGGCCTGCAAGGGAAGATGAAGTCTGTTCATTTGGGGCAGCTGACTGGTCAAAATTTGACAGGTCAATTCCTGGCTGGCTGGTGGTAGAACGGCTTTCAGTTCAGATAGGTTTTCCTTGCGGTATAAGGCATGCCGGATGGCGGCAGCACTGGCAAGGGGGCCTTTGATTTCTTCTTCATGATAGCCTGCGCCCTGACGGGGAATAAGCAGCGGGTGGATAGGGGAGTTTAGCAGGTGCAGGCTGCGCAGGTATTCAATGGCCAAAATATTATTGGGCTGTTTAATCAGCGTAGCGATTTCCTTGTCTGAGTCCAATGCTGCACTGATGGCCTGTGCATAGGAAAGGCCGCTGGCAATATGGGCATGGAGTTTTTCCTGAAATGCTTTATCGTCCAGCTGCAGGGCAATGTTTTGCAATATGGACAGGTCAGCGCATTCTGCGCCAAAGGCCAGCTGATTGACAATGCCCAGCCGATTTAATAAGGTCACTCCGCCACGAGCAAAGTCCTGGGCACTGCGGCAGGCAAAGGCAAAGGGCAGTTCAAGTACGATATCACAACCGCTTTTTACCGCAGTTTCCGCGCGCTGCCATTTGTCAAAGATGGCAGCTTCTCCGCGCTGAGTAAAGCTGCCGCTCATGACGGCGATAATCAGGGAATCGCCCTGTTCTTTTATTTTATTGATTTGGTAAAGATGCCCGTTGTGAAAAGGATTGTATTCGGCGATAATGCCAGTAATTTTCATTTATATCTCCGTAAATAAAGGGGGTATAGCGTTTTATTTATAGTGGTGTACTAATTTAGTTTATTGATGTGGTTCATCGTCACGCAGGTATTTATCGTTGGGTAATAACGCCACAGTAAATGTATTAGTGATGGTTTCTACCTTTTTTTGGCGTATACTTTTTCTTAGTTATCTTTTTGGCTTGTATCATGGCTGCATGCAATGTAGCTTGCAGGGCTTCCATATCTTCCTGTTCTGTCCCTTTAGCCTCATAAACTGCAGAGGCCATAGAGTTCATCATATCCTCTAGGTCACTCACTATTTCGCGTTCTTCCTTGGACGATAAGTCGATGTTTTTCGTCAAATGCTGAGTACCGTGTGGGTCATTGGAAAGGCACATAATATAATCGCTTGTAACATTAAAAAGAGCCGATAGTTCTTTTAATTTGCGCGTAGGCCTATTTTCGCCAGATTCATATTTTAGATATGTAGTTCGGCCAACGCCTAGTAACTTGGCAATATCAGCTTGTGACTGCCCTCGTTGCTCTCTGAGCATCTTTAACCGCTGTCCGGTAGTCATAATAAATCACCTCATATCATTATTATAGGTTATTATAGATAACCTATAAAGGCGTAATATTTTATCACTTGAATCTATTATGTGTTATGAAAAATAACAATAGGTTGAAAGAAAAAATGGGGGCTTGTTATTTATTTTTACATGGTATCTTGAAGAATTTTGGGGGCTATGCTATACTTTAAGTGAGCAAACGGAATGACACCGAACCTTGCAGTTCGGTATACAAAAGGAACCCCACGAGAGAGAAGGGCAATTCTCAATCGTGGGGTTCTTGCATGATTATCGACTCATGCCAGGTCGAGCCTACGTTACCCGAAGATTAACGTGATAAGCGCGTCTAGGCATTTAATCAGGTAATGAGCGGTTACACTGACCATGACGGCTGCCACGAAGTCACGGAATGACAACTCACCTTGCACCTCCTTCCCGTCGCGGGACTTCCAAACGGAGGTTTGGGCAACGTGTCCATTATATCATAAACACATACAGCATAAAAGCCCTCGGACTTGAAGTTCAGGGGCTTTTAGTATTGCTTCCGCATTGACATATTCAGTAATATTGGTTCCAGTTTAACCTGGTTTGCATTTGTAGAAAAGTATTGAGCCATAGCCGTAAATATGTTATGGTAGTTAAATATAAACAGAGTACAGCTATAGGCATTAAGAGGTGGATGCTATTTTGGATAAAAAGACAGTAGCCGTGGCGATGAGCGGCGGTGTGGACAGTTCTCTGACAGCGGCCTTGCTGGCAGAGCAGGGATATAAGGTAATCGGCATTACCATGCTGCTGACGGAGGAGGGCCGCAGTGAAACGGTCAATGTGGCGGCAGGCGAGGAGCCGGATAGTGTTCGGGATGCCAAGAAAGTGGCAGCGGCTTTAGGCATTGAACATCATACGGTGGATTTCCGTCAGGAGTTTCAAGCAAATGTTATTGACTATTTCCTGAGCGAATATGCCAAGGGGCGTACGCCGAATCCCTGTGTGATGTGCAATCCGTCCATGAAATTCGGCCTGCTGTTAGATAAGGCCAGAGAGTTAGGCGCAGATTTTCTGGCTACGGGCCATTATGCCCGCATTGGTCAGCTGGAAAACGGCCGTTATGTGGTGAAAAAAGGTCTGGACGAGCATAAAGACCAGTCCTATGCCCTGCACCGTTTGCCGCAAAAGTCCTTGCAGCATATTCTGCTGCCGTTGGGCGATATGACCAAGGAGCGTGTGCGGGAACTTGCAGAGAAGATGGATTTGCCAGTGGCGCATAAAGCTGAAAGTCAGGAAATCTGCTTTGTGCCCCATGATGACTACAAGGCTTTCTTGAAAAAACACCGCCCCAAGTGTCTGCGCAAGGGAAATATCGTCAACGATGAAGGAAAAGTGTTGGGCAGGCATAACGGTGTGCCGCTTTATACCATCGGCCAGCGCAAGGGGTTAGGCATTGCGGCACCGGAACCGCTCTATGTGCATAAACTCGATATGCAGCGCAATGAAGTGGTCGTGGGCGGCAACACTTCCGTCTTTGCCAAAGGGCTTTTGGCGAGCGATGCCAACTGGATTGCCATGGATCAATTGGAGGATGGCATGGAGTTTGGCGCCAAAATCCGCTATGTCAAGCGGGAGGCACAGGCGCGGCTTTCTCTGCAGGCAGATGGTCTGCTTAAAGTGGAATTTGCCGAACCGCAGCGGGCGGTTACGCCGGGGCAGTTTGTGGTATTTTATGATGGTGATGTGCTCGTGGGCGGTGCCATGATTGAACAGGCTATTAATGACTGATTTTTCCTGTTTAGCAGGATTTTTTCCTTTGATGGCGAATGGTAAAATGTATATAATATCAATATTAAAGGAAGGATTTTATGACCCTGGATTCCAGTAACGAAGTTGTAGCAATTTTATACGATATTGAAAATGCGCCCTTTGAAATGCTGAATTACACCTTGGGTAAAGCGCGGCGCTATCAGCCCTGCCGTACCATTGTGGTATCCGACTGGGAGGCGCGTCCTGAGCAGAAGCGCTGGGAAAAACTCATGCGCCGTCCCGGCTTTACCTTCCGGCAGATTAGCCGTACTTATCACGGGAAGAATTCTCTCGATTCAGCCATTTACGATTCGGCCAAGCTTCTTTATGACGAAGGCGTGCGGCGGTTCTTTATCATCACCACGGATTCGGATTTTGTGCGTATTGCCGAGTATCTGAATTCGGATACGCCGTCTTATATCATCGGCGTGGGCACGAAGCAGGCCAGCGAAACGCTGCGCAATGCTTATGATGAGTTCATGGTTTACCCGCCGGAGGAAAAGGAGAAAAAGTCTGCCCGCAAGACAAAGGCGGTTAAGGACGAGGTAAAACAGGAGAAGAAGACGGTTAAAGCGGCAAAAGAAACAATGGTAACGAAAACGGCTAAGACGGTAAAACAACCAAAAGAGACGAAGGTGGCCAAAGCGACGAAGACGGAAAAAGCCGTAAAGGCGGCGAAAACCGCTAAAGCGGCCAAGTCAGAGGATAATGCTGCCTTGTCGGATGGCAATCTGACTGTCAAGCTGCCTCGTACTTTGCGTGAGTCTTTGCAGGAACGACAGGCAGCTGAAGGTGTGTCGATGGACGAATTGGTGACGTATTTACTGATGCGGATGTCCTTTTTCACACCGAAGTCCATCGAGTTCAGGTATGGCATGAGTTTGTTCATACGTCCTAAGATGTTCACCATCTCATTGTATGTGTGTTCCTTGCGATAGATGAAGCAATCTTTGGAGTCATCTTCTATCCATCTTATCCTGTAAGTGGTTGCCATTTTCTTTCACTTCACGTCGGTAAGGATTCTTCTTAATTATCCTTTCTATTCTTTTCTTTCTTCTGTATCTTCTTGGCC
>CADBYQ010000058.1 GCA_902798865.1 Pseudoselenomonas ruminantium
GGGTGCGGAGCAGAGGAACTGCCTGACGCTGCATGTTCGCACCCATCAGGGCACGGTTCGCATCGTCGTTCTCGAGGAACGGGATCATTGCCGTTGCAATCGAGAAGACCTGACGCGGGCTAACGTCCATGTAGTCAACCGTGTCGCGGTTATGCAGACCGGTTTCTTCGTTATAACGAGCCGTTACACGCTCATTGATGAACCACTCATTTTCATCGAGGGGCTCATTGGCCTGCGCGATGACGAGCTCATCCTCTTCGTCAGCCGTCAGGTAGCGGACTTCATCCGTGACCTGATGCGTCTCTTTGTCGACACGGCGATACGGCGTCTCCATGAAGCCGAACTGGTTCACGCGGGCATAGGTAGCCAGCGAACCGATAAGACCGATGTTCGGACCTTCAGGCGACTCTACCGGGCACATACGGCCGTAGTGCGAGTTGTGTACGTCGCGGACTTCGAAGCCTGCGCGCTCACGGGACAGACCCCCCGGGCCGAGGGCCGACAGACGGCGCTTATGCGTAAGTTCGGACAGCGGGTTGTGCTGGTCCATGAACTGGGACAGCTGGGAGGAACCAAAGAATTCCTTGATGGCTGCCACGACCGGACGGATATTGATGAGTGCCTGCGGCGTGATGACATCCACATCCTGAATGGTCATGCGCTCGCGTACTACACGTTCCATACGGGACAGACCGATGCGGAACTGATTCTGCAGGAGTTCACCTACAGCGCGCACGCGGCGGTTGCCCAGATGGTCGATATCGTCCGTGCTGCCTACACCATCCATGAGGTTCAGCAGATAGTTAATGGAAGCGATGATATCGTTCTTCGTAATCGTGCGGTCATGGATATCGAGCGTCGGCGAGCACAGCAGCTTCATGCGGCTGCCGTCTTTCTTCAGCAGATAGAGCTGTACGATTTCGCCTTCACCAAAGAGCTGCCGTTCACGCTCAATGTCAATGGCATCGAGCATATCTTCCGTAACCACTTCGCCCTGCGGAATGACGATTTCGCCCGTTTCCTTATCCACGATGGGTTCAGCCAGTACCTTTCCCAAAATACGGCGCTTCCAGCCGAGCTTCTTGGTCAGCTTGTAACGGCCAACCGTAGCCAGGTCATAACGCTTCGGGTCAAAGAACAGCGAATCCAAAAGCTGCTGGGCATTGTCTTCATTGGCCGGTTCGCCCGGACGCAAACGGCGGTAAATTTCGATTACAGCCTTGCCCTGGGACTTCACATCCTCGCCATCGCGTTCCAGCGTGTTCATGATGCGGGGATCTTCACCAAAGAGGTCAATGATTTCTTCATCAGTAGCAAAACCAAGGGCGCGAATGAAGTAAGTCACCGGCATCTTACGCGTGCGGTCGATACGTACAGACACCACATCGTTGGTATCCGTTTCGAGTTCAATCCACGCACCACGGTTCGGAATAACCGTAGCATTATAAAGATGCTTACCCGTTGGGTCAATTTCCTCTCCATAATATGCACCTGGAGAACGAACCAACTGGCTGACGATAACGCGCTCTGCACCGTTGATGATAAACGTACCGGTATCCGTCATAAGCGGGAAATCGCCCATGAACACTTCCTGTTCTTTAATTTCGCCTGTCTCACGGTTGATAAGACGGACATTTACGCGGATAGGAGCCGCAAGCGTCACATCACGCTCTTTGCACTCGTCGAGCTCATACTTCGGCTCGCCTAACGAGAAGCTCTCAAAGGACAGTACGAGATTACCCGAGAAGTCCTGAATCGGCGAAATGTCATTAAAGATGTCCTGCAAACCTTCATCAAGGAACCACTGGTAGCTGTTCCGCTGAATGTCCAGCAGATGCGGCATCTCCATAACTTCCTTGATTTTAGCATAGCTATACCTGGTTCTTTTGCCTACCGGCACAGGATTAAATAACAAATCCTTCACCCCTTAGCCTGTTTTACTAGAATTATTTCCTGAAATGTAGGGCATTACAGCACGCTGAAAAGAACGGAATGGATGAACAAGAAAAAAACAAGGTCTAACAAAAACTTACACCTTGCTTCCAGTTCCTTTCCGCCTGCGCACACTAATCCCTATGCAATTTCCTGTAGTTTTTAAGTTTAGCACCGATTTCACCATCTGTCAAGGGACAGCCTGTGGTAAAATAAAAAAAATACTTTCCCAATTACTTCATAATAAATATATAATTAGGAAAGTATTTTCGTATGAGAGCTGTTTCATTCCTTATTGCAACAGATTCAATACCTGTGAGCTATTGCTATTTGCCTGCGCCAGCATGGATTGGGCAGCTTGGGATAAGACATTTGCCTTGGTGTAGTCCGTCATTTCCTTTGCCATATTAGCATCGCGAATGGTACTTTCAGCGGCCTGCGTGTTTTCTTCATTTGTTACCAGATTTTCTTCCGTCTGTCCTAAGCGCATGCGATAAGCGCCCATGCGCGTAATCTCATTCAATGCATAATCAATAGCATTGTCCAACCTCCCCATTGCTACCAAAGCATATTCCTGTGGAATAACATGCGCATCTTCTATTCCCATATTCTTAGGCCACATGGCATTGATGAAAACCCGCAAATGCTGATTTGCTTTGGAACCAGTATGTATAATCAAGGGATTACCAAGGTGCATTGAGCTACTCGTATTCATATTATTTGTATTAAATTCATTCTTAGGGCCGCCATAAAGACCATTTATAAATTGCATGGATGGTTCATTGCCTGCTTTTAAAAAATAGTAACTGCCATTAATTTCGGCCATACGCACATAATGTTGTCTATCAATTAGGACATTAGAGGACGTAGTATCCACCGGATTCGTATTGCCGGCTATCTGGTTCTGTACAGAAGATATTCCATCAAATATGGCCTTAGACAACGTTGCTGGACTGGTAACATTCTGAATGCCTATGGTAAAAGCACGCGCTAGTGAATTTGCGGCATATCCCGAGGGCGGAGCCGGTGATGAATCGTAAGTTGTGGTTGTTGTCGTGGCATCAAACTTAATATCAATATATTGTGTACAACCAGCACAGAGAATAGAAAAACCTTTGCCATCCAAATCGTTAGGGTAGGTAATATTCAAATTGGAAAAATCCAAAGACACGGCAAACTGACTCGATTGCGCGCTCGTTATTGGTTTTGTTTGACCAGTAGCTACCCAATAGTTCCAGATTGTAGGTAATCTAGCATCGGCAAAACTACTGTCTACTGGATAATATAAGGGGCCTGCTGATAGTGTTCGTCCATCAGGCTGGCAAGTACCAAAAGCAGGCTGCTCCTTTGATATTGTGCATAATCTCCTGTCAGCAGCAATCTGCCATTATAATTGGTAGATGCTGTAATATCGGTAATGGTTTCCATACGGCTTCTAAAGTCTTTTTCCAATATCGCCCTGTCCAAATCCGTATTGTGGTCATTAGCTGAATTAATGGCCATTTCTTTCATCGAGCGCAGATTATTGATAATTTCCTGAATACCACCTTCAGCTACTGCCACCAAGTTAATACCTGTTTTTACATTCTGTATATCCTGCCCCAAGGCACGAATCATGGTCCGCATCCGCTCGGAAATGGAATACCCCGAAGCATCGTCACCAGCACTATTGATACGCATACCACTAGCAACTTTTTTCAGCTGCTTGCTCAAATCAGAATCATTTTTCTTCATCTGCCCCAGTGCCAGCATAGTGCCAGAATTGTTCATAATGCTCACTGCCATCTTCTGCCGCCCCCTTCCCTAAACCTTTTGGGGCTCAAGAAAAAATAGAGGACAACTGTAGCGTCTCCCTCGATAAGACAGAATCAGCCAATATATAATTATAAGAGAGGTACTCCCCCCCCGCACTTAATCCGCATAACATCTCCTCCTAAAGTACATGAATATAAGCACTTATCTATAGTATATTCTTTATTATATATCGCAAAATTCTTCTCAAAACTTAAATGTCAAAAAGCCGTAACAACGCTGCGGAATAAATATTTTCCTAAAAAACGCATACTTTTTTGTCCTTAGTGCTGAAACCGATTGGCTATCGACAGCACATACTGCCCGGCATCATAAATTTCTGCTGAAATTGGTTAGCGCAGTAATAAGTCTCCACGGGCGCGGAGCACTTACTAGCCAATAAAGCACAATGACTTTATTGCACCTAAGCAAAAAATATGGTAAAATGACAAAAAGAAAGAGCGAACTACATTGATAGTCGCCATTAGTTAATCACAAACAATAAATATTTTAATGCTTATGACCATCTGACTTTGACGTAGTGCGGTGGTCTTTTGCATTTGGCCCATTTTTACCAGAGATGCCAAGATTCAACAGCCCATGGACTGTTGGCACTTGCAGGCCGATGTTAATATCTCTAGCCGGTCTTGCCTTATCCACATATCTGGAGCAAGCCCAAAAGAACCTGCCCATACAGATACATAGAAAAAGAATCCCTATATCTATGCAATTCACAGTATCAATCATCCCCTTTCCCGACCCAACTGGCTCGCAGCCGTAAAAGTTTGGAGAAAAGCGGGATTTTTGATTGTCCATGATAACCAATCGCTCTATCAACGCTGGCCAATGCCAGCTTAAAGTTCGCCTAAAATGTATTCTACGGCAAGCCTGAGTCACTGTCAACATACAGAGAAATGTAAAGAACCAACAATTACAAAATGCCCTCACCCGTGGAGACTTGTTCCTAAGCGATTTACGCGTCCCGCGCGTACTAGCGCAGGAATAATTCTCCACGGGTGCGGGCATCTTTGTAACTTTACAAGCAAATACCTTTAATCGTCCCCATGCCAATAAAGCATAACCGTAACCCAGCCATCCTGCTGGCGCAGGTCACACTGCGCTTTATACTTGCGGACAAAAGCGCGCAGTGATATCATGCCTGTACCATGCCCCGGTTCATCGCTATAAGGCAGCCCCTCACTGTCAATGAGCAGCTGTTCCCGGAACCGATTGGCTACCGACAGCACATACTGTCCGGCATCAAATTGCGCCGAAACCTTGATGGTACGGTCTGTGACCGGCTGTTTCATGCTGGCATGCAGGGCATTTTCCAACAGATTGGACAGGACGATGGCCACATCCATGTCCATACCGGCCATTTCCCGTGGCAGATTTACTTTCTGCTGAAAGGGAATTTCCAAATTGCCCAAATGATAATGATAGATAGATAGCGTTGCATTAATCAGGTCATTGGCACAGAATTCCTGCATTGTCGTGTGTTCAATCTCAGCCGTATATTTATCCACCAGCTGTTTTGCCTCCTGAATGCGTCCACTATCCAGCAATGTTCCGAGCAACCGGTTATAATGGCGCATATCATGACGCAGGACACGCAAGGTCTGACGCTTTTCCTCGGTAAGACGCGTATACTCTCTTAGAGAATAAAGCTGCTGTGCCAACAGATTGTTACGATTGACTTCGGCTGTATGCTCTGACATATGATGAGCCGTCGTAATCACCAGGCGAAAGATCAGGAAAAAGAAAATGGGCAAAGCCAGACGCCCAATCCGCTCAGGCATGCTGTGATAAAGCTGTGAATCAAGCATGGGCAAGGCATAAGCAAACAAAACCACCAGCGGCATTAATGCGATATACAGCCCGAGATGACGATATTGAAAAAAGCGCTGAACAGGCACCAGCTTGCAGAACAAACGCCGTTCCAAAGGTATCAACAGCAGAAACAACAGCAGATAACAGGTGTTAAGGGTCAGCATATGAATAAGCTCACCATAATCAAACGGCAATACCACGCCCACGACAAAGCCACTGGCCGTATGCAAGAGTATCGCAAAAAGACTCTGCATGCCCAAAACAAACAAATGCTGCACAAAGCCGCGCGGAATACAATAATACGAAATCAAGAAAAAGGGAACCCAGCCAAAAGCCACCAACAGCTTAAACCGCAAGACATCCCCGTCATATACCGTCATAACCGCTGCATAGCTTAAGAACGCAATTATCCCCCAGCCTGCCGTCAAGCGTTGCAAATTGCGCCGTTGGCGCTTGGAAACTGTATCTGCAAACGGAAGATAGCGCAGCCATACCCCCGTAAGTTGTAAAAGAACCAAAGCAAAAGCCAAGAGAAAAAACATTGTCTGCGCCTCACTTTCTAAGCAAATACTCCATGTATTCATGCGCTGTCTCACGATAAAGCCGTCTGCTGATTGGCAGCTGCTCACCATTTTTCAAGGTAAAGCCATTCGCCTCAAGTGATGCTACTGCCGCAAAATTAACCAACAGATGATTGTAACATTCAACAAAATCAGACTGCATCAAAGCCGCCGCCACTTCTTTATAGGATGTGTCCACAGCCATAGCCTCCCCACTCAGCAAATGGATAACGCTGCCGCGCCGCCCGCCTACCCGATGCCCGCCCTGGACATCAACGTAAGCGATATGTTCAACATCCAACTGAACCTCACGCGTTTTCATGCGCACGTTGAGCATCGTTGGCAGCAGATTAGGCAGGCAATGCTGCAAGATATCCTTTAACTGCGAAACAGCCTTGCTCACCGGCTTCAGAATATAGCCCGCAGGAAAGACCTGATAGCCCGCCAAGGCATAATCTGTACTGCTGGTCAAGAATATAATGGACAGACGTTCATCCTGCTGGCGTATAGCCCTTGCCGTTTCAATGCCATTTACGCCATCCATACAAATATCCAAAAATACAATCTGAAATTCTTTTGGTTTGAATACCGCCAGGAAAGACTCACCACTGGCAAACAGCTGCATCTCCGACTCTGCTACAGGCTTTATTTCACACCCTTGTAAAATCTGCTGCAAATCCCTGCGGGCCTGGAGGTCATCATCTACAATAGCAATTTTCACAATTTTCCCTCATTGTCAGATAAATACCTTTGTTTCATTTTACCACTTTTGGCATATTTCGACCACTTTTGGCATAAATATAGAAATCAACCATTATTTTAGCTAAAATTAAGATGGAATAAACATAAATAAGAAAAAAGGAGGAGCCGATGCCATGAATAACACCATAGGCGAACGCCGCCGTATAATAGCTGTAGATGACGATATCATCAATCGGATGACATTAGAAGCCATACTCAGCGTTGACTACGACTTCACCGCAGTATCCAGCGGCCCTGAAGCACTCATGCTGCTTACTTCGCAGCTTGCAGACCTCATACTCCTGGATATCAACATGCCCGAAATGAACGGCTTTGAAGTGCTCGCAGCCTTGCAGAAAAATCCGCAAACCTGCGCCATTCCGGTCATCATGCTTACGGGTGATTTAGACCAGGAAACAGAAGTAAGAGGCATTCAGGCCGGTGCCTTTGATTTTGTACATAAACCCTTTATTCCTACACTTATTCTACGCCGCATCGAAAGAACCCTGCAATTAAAAGCACTGCAACACCATATGCAGCAGGAAATTGACAAGCAGACCGCCATTGCCCAGGCACAGCTTGCTTCTACCGAGCGCCTGTTCCGCGAAATGATTGAGACGCTGGCGGACACCATTGATGCGAAAGATAAATACACCCGTGGTCATTCCCATCGCGTAGCGGATTACGCCTGGGAAATTGCCCGCCGGGCGGGTAAATCGGAAGAATATCAGCGCGATATTTATTACATGGCGCAGCTCCACGATATCGGCAAGATTGGCATTCCCTCCAGCCTGATTAACAAAAGCGGCAGACTTACCGATGAAGAATACACCTCGATGAAACAGCATACCACCATAGGCGGCACCATTCTCGCCCATGTAAACGAAATGCCGGAACTCGCAGATGGTGCCCGCTACCACCACGAGCGTTATGATGGCAAAGGTTATCCGGATGGTTTAGCCGGAGCGGCTATCCCGGAAAAGGCGCGTATCATCGCCGTGGCCGATGCCTACGATGCCATGACCTCCAAGCGAAGCTACAGAGATGCCCTGCCCCAGGCAGTCGTCCGTCAGGAAATTCTAAATGGCCGTGGCTCGCAATTTGACCCTGTTTTTGCCGATATCATGCTGAACATGATTGATGATGATGTCCATTACCAGATGCGGGAGGGATTGGTATGAGTTTTTGGCTGCATCACAGCTTGTCACATTGGGCCACACGGCTCATTGTCGGCTTCATTTTAATTGTACTGGCCGCTGCCTGTTGGATTTTTTCCACCAGTACCTTCGACCAGCCCCAGCCGAAAGCCGGCATCGTCCTGCTGGGCGGCATTCATGAGGAAGGCTGGAACGCCCCCCAATATCGCGGTATTCGCAAAGCCTGCAATGCCATGGGCATAAAACTCTTGTTCAAAGAAAACGTCAATACCGAAGGCGCTTGCACAAAAGCCGTGCAGGAAATGGCCGACAATGGTGCCGGCATGATTTTCCTCGCCAGTTACTCATATTCCCAGGAGGCGCAAAAATTCGTCCGCGAATATCCTCATATTGCCTTTGGCACCAACTCAGCCGAATGTCATGCCCGCAATATGACCTCCTATTTCGTCCGCATGTATCAGGGACGCTATCTGGCCGGTGCCCTAGCTGGCATGCACACCAAGAGCAATGTTATCGGCTATGTGGCCGCTATGAAAAACTCGGAAGTCAACCGCGGTATCAATGCCTTTACCCTCGGCGTGCAGCAGACCAATCCTAATGCCCGCGTGGTCGTCATGTGGACAGGCAGCTGGCAGAACGAAAGCAAAGAGGCCGAGGAAGCACGCCGCCTGATAACCGAAGCTGGCGCTGATGTTCTGACCTATCATCAGGATGAACCGGCAGCAGCCGATGTCGCTGAGAAACTGGGCATCGACTATATCGGTTACTACGAGGATTTAGGCAAACATGAATGGCGCTCCGAGCATGCACTGACTTCCGTTATCTGCAACTGGGACCGCTACTACGAAGATATCATCCGCCGCTACCTCAAAGGCGAGCTCAACTATGTGGACAAACAATGGGTAGGCATGGAGGCAGATTTTGTCGAACTATGCGATTTTTCCCCTGCCGTCACAGACGAGGAAAAAGCAAAGCTGATATACCTCAAGGAACGAATGCTTGCCGGCCATTTCGTCTTTGCCGGTGAAATCTATGACCGGCAGGGCCAGTTGCGCTGTCGCGCTGATGAATCAATCCGGGATGATCGATTGCTCCAACACATGGACTGGTTGGTAAAGGGGGTGGAGATTCTTGAATAGCCGCAAAAAAATGGTGCTCACCATCATGATGACCCTGCTGTTGATTTTCCTGTCGGGAATCTTTATCCAGCAGCGGATTGTCAACATGCTGAACAAAGCCGCTGAAATATCCGTGGCCCGGCAGACCGAAGATATTTCCCTGCTGGCCGGTGAGCGCTTCCACCGCTTTATGACCCCCTTGCAGACAGCAGCCTACCATTTGTCGACACATGAACAGGAAAAAGAGGCTGTACTGCAGATGCTCAGCCAGCAGAATCCACAGGGACAAGTCGGCCTCATTGATTTTCAGCACCATACCACCGGCCGTTTTCTGTCAACCGCCTCTTTCCCCCGCCTGCAAATGGCCTTTCATGGAAACAGCGTTATCGATTATAATCCCGATATCGGTATCCTGTTGGCGACGCCGGTCTTCTATGGCGATAACGTCCGCTACGTCCTTTATCAGGTCTATCCACCGGAAATGTTGCCAAAACTTTTCGCTCTTTCCGACTACGATGCCTTTACCCATGTCATCATCCAATACCGTGACGGTAGTTTGGCTGTTCCCTACGAAAACTACACCAGCAACGATACACGTTTTTGGGCTGATGATACCATTCAGGCCGGCATGCAGGAAGTCCATGAGCGCCTGAAACGCAGCAAGGCTGCCGCCGTATATACCGAAGGTGCTGAAGGAAAATTCTTCGTCTTCGGTGCAGATCTTCCCCAGACGGATTTTTCCATGATTGGCTACATGCCCTGGTCGGCGGTGGCCGGACAGATAACCAGCATCTATCAGCGCGTGCTCTTCCTCTTTTCGCTGATGTTGATTCTCTTCGCCTGCCTGAGCATCTATCTGCTCATGGCCCAGACCAGCGTGGCAGAAACCGAGGAACTGCGCAAAGCGCGTGCCGAAGCAGATGCTGCCAATCAGGCCAAAAGTCAGTTTCTTGCCAATATGAGCCACGAAATCCGCACCCCGCTGAATGCCATCAGCGGCATGAACGAAATGATCTTGCGGCAAAAAATTCCTGGAGAAGTCCGGCAATATGCCAGCAATATCAAATCGGCCACAGCGGCACTGTTGACCATCATCAACGAAATACTGGACTTTTCGAAAATCGAGTCCGGCCATATGGAAATCGTGCCCACCGATTATCAATTAACCACGGTGCTACGGGAGGTCTGTACCTTGGTCGGCCTGCGCGCTCAGGCCAAGAATCTGCAGTTCAAAATTCACGTTGACCCGTATTTACCCAACTATCTGCATGGAGATGCCGGCCGTCTGCGCCAGATTCTCATCAATTTGCTCAATAATGCCATAAAATACACACCAAATGGCTCCGTCACGCTGGATATCAGCGGACACCGCAGTGAAAGCACCCTCCACCTGCACGCTGCCGTTACCGATACCGGCATTGGCATTCGTGAGGAAGACAAAAACCGGCTTTTCCGTGTCTTTGAACGTCTGGACATTGAGCGCAATCGTAAAATTGAAGGAACCGGATTAGGGTTGGCCATCACCCATCGCCTGTTGACCATGATGAACGGCACCATAAAAGTCGACAGCACATATGGCGAAGGCAGTGTTTTCACCATTGAGTTGCCTCAAGGCGTTAGTTCATTTGACCCCATAGGTGTTTTCAGTCTTGACAACCAGCCGGTCTTTGAAGCAGCCTTAGACAAACCCGCCAGCTTTATTGCGCCCTCTGCCCGCGTACTCATCGTTGATGACAACGATATGAACTGTTTTGTCGCCTCCAGTCTGCTCCAAGATACTCAGGTACAGACCGTTATTGCCCATAGCGGTACTGAAGCTTTAGACGCCCTGCAAAAACAACAATTCCATGTAGTACTGCTCGATCACATGATGCCGGGTATGGATGGTGTGGAAACCTTGCATAAAGCCAAAGAACTCCCCAACATCAGCAACACCCGTTTTATTGCCCTGACCGCGACGGCCATATCCGGCTCCCGGGAAAAATTCCTGGCCGAAGGCTTTGATAACTATCTAAGCAAGCCAATGACCGGTGCTGAACTCGCCGCCATGCTAGAGCGTTATTTACCGGCAGAACTTTTACAAAAGCCCATAGGCGGCGGAGCCGCTGCCGCAAAACCTGCCGCTGCTCCAACTACACAAGCGAAACCTGCTGTACCAGTTGAGCCACCGGCTGCCGAGGCTCTTATCGACCAGAAACTGGGGCTGCAATACTGCAACGATATGCCAGTTCTTTACAACAACGTACTTGCCCTGTTCTGTAAACAATCTGACGGCAATATTGCCAAGCTGGATGATGATTTAACTACAGGCAACTGGAAAGACTACCGCATCAATATCCATGCCCTAAAATCCACATCGCTCACGATTGGCTGCCGCAGTCTGAATAAACAGGCCAAGGAACTTGAACAAGCCGTTAAGGATTATTTGGCCGATGATGCTGCACCTGAACAAAAGCAGCAGGCACTCAACTACATTCAGGAACACCACGCTGACACGATGGAACTTTACCGCCAGGTCGTCGCAGAAGGCAGTCAGCAACAACCTACAACATAAACAAAAAAGCTGTGAAGGCGAACATGAGTTCGCACTTCACAGCTTTTCTTATATTGCTAATTTCAGCAAACTGAAATTACTTCAGTTCAACCGTAGCGCCAGCTTCTTCGAGCTTAGCTTTGAGTTCTTCAGCTTCAGCCTTAGCAACGTTTTCCTTAACAGCAGCCGGAGCGCCATCAACGAGAGCCTTAGCTTCTTTCAGGCCGAGACCCGTAGCTTCACGAACAGCCTTGATAACGTTGATCTTCTTGTCGCCAGCGGAAGCGAGCATAACCGTGAACTCGCTCTTTTCTTCAGCAGCACCTGCAGCAGCGCCACCAACAGCAGCAACTGCAACCGGAGCAGCAGCGCTAACGCCGAACTTTTCTTCCATAGCTTTTACGAGCTCAGACAGCTCGAGGACAGTCATGTTTTCAATGGCTTCCATGATTTCTTCTTTAGTCATTTGAATATACCTCCAAAAATCTTTCTTGTTATTTCTTCATTAAAAATTATATAGGATTCGCAGATTATGCGGATTCCTTCTGGGCGCGAACAGCGTCAAGCACATAAACAGCATTGCGAATAACACCCTGCAGTACGTTGACCGTATTGCTGATCGGAGCATTCATGCTGCCCAGCATCTTGGCGATGAGTTCTTCGCGGGACGGCAGGTCTGCCAGAGCTTTAACCTCATTAGCATCAATAACCTTACCTTCAACCGTACCAACTTTAACCGTCAGTACTTCGTTTTCATCAAGCTTGTTCTTCTTGATGAAGCCGCAGATAACCTTTGCCGGAGCAATAGCATCCTCAGTGGAGAATGCGAAAGCCGTAGTGCCCTCGAGATGAGCATCGAAGCCTTCGATACCTGCTTCTTTCGCTGCCAGGCGGAGCATCGTGTTTTTAACAACATGGTACGTTACACCAGCGGCGCGAAGTTCACGACGGAGCTGCGTGTCCTGAGCAACCGTAAGACCACGGTAGCTGGTCAGCACAACACCTTTAGCATTCGTCAGCTGATCCTTAAGTTCAGCAACGATAGCCTGTTTCTTCGTCAGATTTGCCATTTTTCTATTACACCTCCTGCCTGTTTGAGATTTATTAAAGCCTGTAAAAAAACCTCCGGCTGCGTCCGCCGGAGGTAGAATTTTCAAAGTTCATCTGCTCCGGCCTCGGCAGGCGACAAAAAATCGTCGTTAGATGATAAATATCAAACCTGCTGTCTACAGCCATCGTTATACAGTTGTCGGAACATAACGTTCCTGAGACCGGAGCCTCGTCTGAACCAAACTCTAAAAATTAGAGCTGAACGGGGATGCCAGGGCCCATCGTTGCGCTAACCGTGATGGAGCGCATGTACTGGCCTTTAGCAGCCGCCGGTTTTACGCGGTTCAGTGTATCAATCAGGGCCTGGAAGTTCTGCTGGAGCTTCTCAGCGTCGAAAGATGCCTTGCCGATCGGGCAATGCACGTTACCGGCCTTATCGGTGCGGTATTCGACTTTACCTGCTTTAATCTCGGATACTGCCTTCGTGAGGTCCATCGTAACCGTACCCAGTTTCGGGTTCGGCATGAGGCCGCGGGGGCCGAGAACCTTACCAAGACGACCGACAGTGCCCATCATGTCCGGAGTAGCTACTGCGACATCGAAGTCGAGCCAGCCGCCCTGGATCTTCTGGACGATTTCATCGGAACCAACGAAGTCTGCACCTGCAGCTTCTGCTTCCTTAACCTTTTCGCCCTTAGCGAAAACGAGTACGCGCTTGGATTTACCAGTGCCGTGCGGCAGTACCATAGCGCCACGTACCTGCTGATCAGCATACTTCGGATCTACGCCGAGACGTACATGCAGTTCGATGGTTTCATCAAACTTCTTCGTAGCCGTCTTCTTAACGAGTTCCATAGCTTCAGCAGCCGTGTAGAACTTGCCAGCTTCAACGAGCTTGCAAGCGTCCTGATATTTCTTACCAGCTTTAGCCATTGTAAGTTTTCTCCTCTCGTGGTAATAACGGTTATTGCCTCCCACAGGGGCGAAATGCTGCTAAAAATTAGTCAACGATTTCGATACCCATGCTGCGAGCCGTGCCCTCGATCATGCGAGTAGCAGCCTCGATATCAGCAGCGTTGAGGTCTTCCATTTTGCTTTCTGCAATCTTCATTGCTTCAGCGCGGGGCAGTTTAGCCACCTTGTTCTTGTTCGGTTCACCAGAAGCCTTTTCGATCTTAGCAGCCTTCTTCAAGAGAACTGCAGCCGGCGGAGTCTTCGTGATGAACGTGAAGGATCTATCCTCAAAAACCGTGATTTCAACCGGAATGATGAGACCAGCCTTATCTTTGGTTCTTTCGTTGAATTCCTTACAGAACCCCATGATGTTGACACCAGCCTGACCAAGTGCCGGACCTACCGGAGGAGCCGGATTAGCTTTGCCTGCAACAACCTGAAGTTTTACAATCTTAGAAACTTTCTTTGCCATTTGATTTCACCTCCCAAA
>CADBYQ010000059.1 GCA_902798865.1 Pseudoselenomonas ruminantium
GGCTGCCGGATTCTTCCGGGCCATTGATATTGCTCATCACGCGGGTGCGGCAGCCCATCGTCGCCACCGTGGAATTGTAATCCCCCGGCTTATAGTATTGCAGATTGTAAGGTGCGTCGATGTTCACGAAGTTCGGGAACAGGCGTTTGGCGCTGACCTTGCAGGCCTGCTGGAACAAATCGTAATTAGGGTCTTCGGGATTATAGTTGACTCCGGCCTTTAACTGGAATACCGAAATCGGGAAAATCGGCGTTTCCCCATTGCCCAGCCCGGCCCAAATGGCATTTAACACCTCACGGGTAGCCAGCCGCCCTTCAGGACTTACATCCATACCATAGTTCAAGGAGCTGAACGGCACCTGCGCACCTGCGCGGCTGTGCAGGGTATTGAAGTTATGAATCATCGCCTCCATGGCCTGATGCGTTTCTTCCACCACATCAGCACAGGCCAGGCGATAAACATTGCGTGCCAAACGGCCTGCTTCATCCACCGGCAACTGATAAGTGTCAGCCATCACGCTTGCCAGAGCCTGTTCTATCGCCTGTACGGACTCTGCCGCCCGCGGGTCTTCCGGCTTTTCCGTATAGCTGCAGGCGTCAAACTTCATTACAGGCTTAAACACAGCCTTAAATTCTTTTTCCGTACCGAAATCATGGTCATCAAATTGATACATGAGGGCCTTATGCGCCTCGCTGATAACCGCCTTGCGGAAGGACTTGCGCACGCCGTCGGCCATGGCATAGTCAAAAGCGTTGATAGCCTGGCCGCCGAACATATCGTTCTGATTGGATTGAATGGCAATTGCGGCCAGCGACGCATAAGAACGAATGGAATTCGGCTCACGCAGGAAACCATGTCCCGTGGAGAAACCACCTCTAAAGAGCTTCAACAGGTCAATCTGACAGCAATTAAAGGTAATCAGTGAGAAGTCCTTATCGTGAATATGAATCCAGTTCTCTTTATCCGCTTCCCGGAATTCATCCGTGAGCACATAGTTATCCACGAAATGCTTGGCACCCTCAGCGCCCAGTTTCAGCATAATGCCCATGGAGGCATCCGTATTGATATTGGCATTGTCACGCTTGGAATCCACATCTACAGCATCAGCAAAGAAAATATCCTTATAAGAGGACATGAGGTGTTTCTGTGCAATACGGCGTTCCGCATGTTTCTGGCGGTAGGTGATATACTTCTTGGCGATATCGTAGAAATCATACTTCATGAGTTCCTGTTCTACAATATCCTGAATTTCCTCAACGCTGACGTTTTCCCGGTCCTGAATATCCCATTCAACCTGACTGGTAACTTCGTCCACATCTTTTTCCGTCATCTTCTTGCCAGCATCTTTATTGGCGCCTAAAATCGCATTGTAGATTTTTTCCCGGTTATAAGGCACCGTGTGCCCAGAACGCTTCGTAACTGTTTTTAAATTCATATTCTATGGATACCGCTATCTTGCGGTAATCCCTCACGCCCCCTCTACATCTTGTGGTTGTTTATTGTCGTAACGGTATATATTGTAGCAAATAACGAACCTTTACGCAACGACAAAAATCGATGACAAACGATTTTCTTGCACAAAAATACGGCAGAATCCAGTGATTCTGCCGCTATACAGGCATTTTAATTTTTTGCATCCTGCTGACTGTTGCAGACTTCCAAAAGCCCAATCAGCTTATACAGCAGATGGTAAAGTTCCTGCGCATCTTCCATGGGGAAATCCGTGATTTCCTTGGACATGGCCTGTGGAACCTTGGCGGCTGCCCGTTTTAGTTTACGGCCTTCCTCCGTAATACAGGCAATAACCACGCGTTCATCCACCGTGGAACGTTCCCGCTTCAAATATCCCTTACTTTCCAGCTTTTTCAGAAGCGGTGTGAGTGTCCCCGAATCCAGATGCAGTTTCCTCCCCAAATCCCGTACACTGACTTTGCCCTCTTCCCAAAGGACCATCATGGTAATGTACTGGGTGTAGGTAAGACCTAACACATCGAGATGAGGACGGTATGCCTTAACGACTTCCCGGGCGCAGGCATACAAGGGGAAACAAAGCTGATTCTCCAAACGCAATGAATCTTTTTTGTCCATAAGAACTCCCTCATTTCTAAATTTTTACAACTATAATATTAATACACGCCTGTCAAAAAGTCAAGCATAAAACTATTTCATAATACAGAAATTTAATGATTTTTTTCTTAATATCATGTTTTTTCGGACACATGTCCTTTTTTCTATAAATTGACTATGCCGTTAAATTCGTGTAAAATTGTCGTTGGATTTTCATTACATATAAAGGAAGAATGTTTATGACTATAACCAGCAATCAGCAGGATGCCTTTATCCGCCGCCTTGCCGCTGCGGCCAGCTATTTCTGCTGTCTTATCGCCTTTTACATCGATATCGGTCAGGATATGGGGGCAAAATACTTTATGCCCATTCTCATACCGGTTATCGCCGCTTTGGTGCTGACACAGTACGCCACGCGAGTATCCATCTTCAGCCGGGCAGCTTTGCCCAATCTCTTGACCAGCCTGGGCTGGAGTATGACGTTCCCGCTGCTCTATGCCTGGACCTATAACACCGGCTGGTATCAGTCAAAAATCTGTTTCGACTTCGTTGTGGGAACCGCTGCTTTTGTGCTCATGATGAGCATAGAAAGCGTCCTTTCCCGGCTCGGCCATGTAAAGATAAGTTCCTTATTTATGGCACTTTTGAACTTTGCCGGCCTTGCGATTCCCTTTATCCAGTGGGTTTACTACTGTCTGTTCTGGCACTGTCTGACACCTGCCTCACTCATGGCCCTGTACCTGACCAACTACAATGAGAGCATTGACTTCATCCAGTCCAATCTTGGGCTTTTGCCCACGCTGCTCATCATCGCAGGCTTTGCACTCTTTATCTACCTTGCCTATCGGGCGCACCTGCATTTTGCCCGCCTCACAGAGGATTATGAAGCCAGCGCCCTGCGCCTTTCTACGTTGGGCGTGCTGACCTTTCTCGCCCTTTGGGCGCACAGTTTCTATCTGCCCCAAACTTCCTTTGCCGAGCTTTGGGAGGATGTAACGACCTACGTCACGCAGACGCAGGAGTACAGCACAGGACATGACGAGCGGTTCAACAGCCTGATTATCGATGCGGAAAATACGCTGGCGGCCAAGGCGCCCGGTACCGTTATCCTCATCATCGGCGAATCGGCTTCCCGCAACTACATGAAAGCCTATACACCGGAATTCCCCTTTGAAAACACGCCCTGGCTCAGCGAGAAATTAAGCAGCAATGCACCAGGCTTTATCAACTACAACAACGCCTATGCCTCCTGGTCGCAGACCGTTCCTGTACTGCAGCGTGCCCTCACGGAACAGAGTCAGTACAATGGCAAGGAATTCTTTGAATCTGCCTCTATCCTCGATGTGGCCAAAAAGGCCGGCTATGAAACCTGGTGGTTCAGCAATCAGGGCCGTTACGGTCAGTACGATAGTGCCATCACGCTGGTAGCGAAAACCGCTGACCATGCCACCTGGACGGACGATTCCTACACCTTCACGGATAAATACGATGAATCCCTGCTGCCTTATCTACAGCAGCTTGACCCGTCCAAAAACAATTTCATCGTCCTGCATATCATGGGCAGCCATATCTATTACAACAACCGCTATCCTGCTTCCTTTGACAAGTTCCAAACCTTAGAGGAAGATTCGCGGGCTACGTCGACACCATCCTATGCCAACAGCATTCTCTACACCGATTATGTGGTGAGCCAGATTTATGACTATGCGCAAAAGCACCTCAATCTGCAGGCTATGGTCTACTTCTCCGACCACGGCGAAAACTTGGAAATCTCCCATAATCCAGATGTATTCAGCTTTGACATGGTACGGATTCCCTTCTGGGTCTACATTTCCCCGCAGTATCAGGAGACCATGCCCCGTCATACCGCAGCACTCTATGAGCATCAGCATCGTTACTTTACCAACGATATGCTCTACGATACCATCTGCGGGCTCTTGAATGCCCCCTCCAGCCGCTACAATCCGGAACAGGATTTCGCCAGCTTCACCTATAGCTTTAACCGCGAAACCCTGACCACGATGCTCGGACAGCATAAACTCACCGAAGACGTCGACGGCGCTCCGGAAGAAAATATACCCGAATAAAAATAGAGCATTGCTTCACTCACGAGGCAATGCTCTATTTGCTTTCTGTACGTTTGTCCTTGCCAAACCACAACCAGAACAAGAAGGGGAAAACAACAAATTCCACCACCAGAATTATCGCAAACAATCCGTTAATAAAATCCCAACTGAGGAAGAAAGACTCCTGCCTGGGCGGTGGCGGCCCTTGATGATGTTCTGGAACATAACCACCGACAATCTGCGGCTGTTCCTTAACCCCTGCTGCCGTAACCATCGATACAACCGGATGTTTCTCCCCCGCTGTATCCTCTACGAAAAGCCCTGCCAAACAGGTCAATGTCAATAACAACACCGCCACAATACAGAATGTCACTATCCCTTTTTCCAGGCTCCCCTGCTGACTCACCGTCCATCTCCCTCTCGCAAAATTTAATCTTTCTCTAAGAATATCTAGACAATACTTTACGCTTTTAACCGATTTTTGTCAAATTTTTGCCAGCAGTTCTAGCCACAAGGCGGAGGGAAGGGGAGGCAATAACTTTCGTCTGCTTAGACAAGCTTGTCAAACGCTGCCGAAAGCCATTGCCTCCCCTTCCCTCCTCAGTTTCAGCACCGCTGCGCAGGATCACATCACCAACATATAGATAAGTATTAAGCCCGAGGTGACTGGTGATATTTTCCGCAGCTTTTGACAAGCCTGTCTATGGCGAAGGAAAATATTGCCAGTCACCTCGGGCGCCTTTAACACCACTATGTAATGTACGCAATAAGCCCGGAGGGGCTGGTGATGTTTTCCGCAGCTTTTGACAAGCCTGTCTAGGCGTAGGAAAATATTACCAGCCCCTCCAGGCGCCTTTAGCACCACTATGTACTGTACGCAATAAGCCCGCGTGGCTGGTGATGTTTTTCCGTAGCTTTTGACAAGCTTGTCTATGGCGAAGGAAAAATATTACCAGCCACGCGGGCGTCTTAGCATATAGATGTCAACCGAATACGAACTTACTTAGCTACAGCCGCACTAGCCACAGCCTTCTTCTTATCCCCCATCTTACGCAGCGTCACCCACAGCGGGCTGGCAATGAAGATGGACGAATAACAGCCGCTGCCGAAACCAATCAGCAGGGCAAACGCAAAGTCTTTCGTCGTTTCGCCGCCGAAGAAGTACAGGGCAAATGTCGTAAACATGACCGTAAACACCGTGTACAGGGAGCGGGTGAGCGTCTGGAACACCGAGGTATTCACCAGATGGTTCACATCGCCACCGCGGCGGAAATGCAGTTTGAGGTTCTCGCGAATACGGTCAAAGATAACGATGGTATCGTTGATGGAATAACCAACAATCGTCAGGAGAGCCGCGATAAAGGAAGAATCAATCTGTCGCCCCGTAAAGGAGAACACCGCCAACACGATGAGGATATCGTGCACCAGTGCGAGCACGGCCGCCACACCAAAGCGCCATTCAAAGCGATAGGCAACATAGGCAATGATGAGTGCCCAGGACACAACAAGTGCCAATACCGCATTGGTAATCAGCTCACCGCCGATGGTTGCACCGACCTTTTCCTCACGCAGCACATCATAATTGCCCACATCGGTCTTAATGGCCGCCATGACTTCCTTGCGCTGTGCTTCTTCCATATCCGTCGTACGAATCATGACGTTTTCGGCTTCCGTCACGCCGGATTCTGCACCGGTGAGCTGAATCTGCGAACCTTCCAGACCAAACTTAGCCAGGCTCGTACGCACCTCAGCAATCGCCACCGGGCGCTCAAATTTCAAGTCGATAATGGTACCGCCAGTGAAGTCGATACCGAAGTTAAAGCCCCGGGTAAACATGCAGATAATCCCGGCCACAATGATGACTGTGGAAATGGCAAACCAAATCTTGGAACGTCCAGCAATATCAAGCTTGTTCATGCTTTAAGTCCTCCTTTTTCCACAGCATATAACCATTAGCACCATAGGCACCGGGGTTTTCCGAAATCTTGGAGTTAATCATGAGCTTCAGGAGGTACTGCGAAAGCGTGATAGCCGTCAACATGGAGAGCATCGTGCCCAGCCCCAACGTAATGGCAAAACCGCGAATCGTACCGGTTCCGAGGAAGAACAAGACACCTGCGGCAATAATCGTCGTGATGTTGGAGTCAAAAATCGTCGTGAATGCACGCTTAAAGCCTGCATCCATGGACAGGCGCAAGGTCTTGCCCTGAATCTGGTATTCTTCTTTGAAGTGCTCAAAAATCAGCACGTTAGCATCGACGGCCATACCAATGGACAGGATGATACCCGCCACACCAGGCAGGGTCAGCGTTGCATCCAGGAGATACAAGAGCGCCAGCAGAACTACCGTATAAGCCATCAATGCCACGTCAGCGATAAAGCCGGACAGGCGGTAGAACAGCAACATGAAGATGAGTACCGCGCCAATACCTACAGCAAAGGCAAAAACGGATTTATCCTTGGAGTCCTGACCAAGCGTCGGGCCTACCGTACGGGTTTCAATGATGTTGACCTTTACCGGCAGCGCACCACTGCGGAGCACGACGGCGAGGTTCTGCGCTTCTTCCAGCGTCTTCTGGCCCGTGATTTCAGCACGGCCGCCTAAGATAGGCTCACGCACATTCGGTGCCGTCAGCACTTCGCCATCGAGCAGGATGGCAATGGTGCGGCCCACGTTTTTCGTCGTGAGGTCGGCAAATTTCTGCGCACCTTCATCAGAAAATTCCAGGTTGACGACATTCTGGCCATTCTGCTGATTGGTTGCCGCCTGGGCATCCTTCAAGTCCGTACCGGTGAGCACGGTATTGCCTTCTTCGTCCTTAAATTCCAGCATAGCCGTCTTACCGATGGTCTTAATGGCCGCATCCGGGTCTTTGACGCCCGGCAGTTCGATAATCACCCGGCGTTCCCCTTCACGCTGGATAATCGGCTCGGTAAGGCCCAGCGAGTTGACGCGCTTTTCCATAATCGTGACCACGCGGTTCATCGCGTCATCATTTACCTTAGCAATGTCCGTGTCTTCTGCTTCGAGTACCACATGGGTACCACCCTGCAAATCAAGTCCCTGGCGAATGGAGAAAGCCAACGGCTTTACAAAGGCCAGGAAAATACCAATAATGGCAACGACACAGACAATCAGTTTCATGAGATTATTCTTTCTCAAGAGATTTCATCCCCTTTTGTCTTTCGTTTTTTATATTCTTTGACGAAGTCGATGACCTTGTCCCGCACCTCAGCAGCGTTGTATTTATCGGTCTGAATGTAGAGGTCCGCATGGGCTCTGGCATCCGCCAGCCGCTTATGCTGTACCTCCAACCTGCTTTCATCCCAATATACCACCCGCCGCTTGTGAATAGCCGGCATGGTCGCATCAATCATCACCAAAATATCTGGATGGCGTTTCGCCCAAAAATCATGAATCCCGGAATGTTCCTGCGCCACATTATAAGCATCAAAGCCAGCCGCCTTCAATCCGGCAACCAGCGTAGTCTTCCCCGAAGCACAAACTCCTACAACCGCAATCTTCAAGACAATCACTCCTATCCAGTTTACATAGATAAAGTAATGGTATATCGTTATTTACTTAATATGGATAAGTAACTTCCAACTGCTCAATCTTAGGGCTTGATGGCGAACCATCGGTTATCCCCATAACCAGCACCGTCATATCATCCGACGCCTTTTCCGCATCGAGCTCCAGCGCATAATCCATAATGCTCTTGGCGATAAAGGCCACATCCTCGGCCTCATTCTTGCGCACAATTTCCATGATTTTCTCGAAATCGGCCGGATGTCCCAGGCGCTTTTTGCCAGCATGGGCAATGCCATCCGTATAGGACACAATCAGCATCCCCGCCGTGAGTGGCACTTCATACATCAAAGGCTTCATGTGGCGGTTGACGCCGATAGGCTCGACATTTTCATCATAGACCGTTTCATACTCCGGTGTTTTGATGATTACGGGGCAGTTGGAATTGCGGCTGATGACCGCCGTTTCCGTATCGAGGTCAGCACTTACGACCGTCAGCGTACAGGATACCTTCTTGTCCTTCATGGCATAGAGATAATCATGCACCGCCCGCGCTACTGCCCCATCACGGGCACCGTCGGAAATGAGCTGCGTGGCCTTATTCACCACCCAACTGCTGGTATGGTGAGCGGCCAGGCCATTGCCCTGCCCATCGGCAATAATGGCCGAAATGCCGCCATGCGGCCGTTCCACAATATCACAGGTATCGCCACAGACCTCCGTTGCATATTTAGAAGTCTTAGCCATGCCAATTTTAACTTCCATATAATACACTCCCCCTCAGCCCCCCAAGATGGGCACTCACTTACAGCAGACAGTTATATATCCCCTGCTCCGTAATAATTTTATGAACCCGGACATCATGATCTTCCATAGGAATTTTAGCCACCAGCTGGCAGGAAAAGGCCAGCGCTATCCGCTTGGCCTTAGTTGCCCGGTCAAGGTAGGCATCATAGAAACCGCCCCCCATGCCCAGCCGTTCGCCGCGGGTATCGTAAGCTATGCCAGGAACGATGATTAAATCCAGCTCCTCCGGCAGAATCACTTCGCCCTTTTCCAGGTCAGGCGTCAAAATGCCGTATTCCCCCTCCACCAGACTGTCAAAGTCGGTAAAGCTCACGGCTTCCATTTGCCCTTTCCCCGTAATCCGGGGAAGGGCTACGGTTACGCCCATCGAAAGCCATTTTTCCATCAATGGCCTTATCTGCACTTCATCCGCCAGAGAGGCATAGCAGAGTACCTTGCGCGGTTCCTTGAAGTCCGGCAGCGCACAGAACACCGTCATCATGCGGTTGCTGGCCCGCTGACGATAGTTATCCGTCAGATTGCGTCGCGCGGCAATGATTTTTGACCGCAAAGCCTTTTTCTCGGCTCGCAGGTCTTTTACAGCCCCGTCCATGATCAGGCCTGCTTATCTTGCGTGATATTGGCATTGATGGACGCACGGGATACCTCAATCACCGTGTTTTCAGCGATTTTCAGCTTAATCACCTTATCGTCGATGCCCGCAATTGTGCCGTAGATACCACCGATGGTCATCACCTTGTTGCCTTTTTCCAAGGTATCGAGCATGCTCATGCGGCGCTTCTGCGCGGCCTTCTGCGGACGATACAAAAGGAAATAGAAAATCGCAATCATCACGAAGATGGGCCCCCAAGTGCCCAAAGCTGTCATGGTTTCCGGAGTCATAAAAAACACCTCTTCTTTAGTTTATCAGCGTTTATAATTGGCTAAAAATTCACTGCGGAACTGCGTAAACTTACCGTCAATAATCGACTGACGCATTCTGCGCACGAATTCTTCAAGGAAATAAAGATTGTGCAGGGAGAGCAGACGCAGGCCGAAGATTTCCCCGGCGCGCACCAGATGACGGATATACGCGCGGGTATAGCCGTTGCGGCAGGCGTAACAGCCACAGCCGTCCTCAATCACATGATGGTCATGGGTGAGATTGGCATTCTTCATCACGAGTCTGCCTGTCCAGGTCATGGCCATGCCATTGCGCGCCACGCGGGTCGGATATACGCAGTCGAACATGTCAATTCCGCGCATTACGCCTTCCACGAGATGGTCCGGCGTGCCCACGCCCATCAGATAGCGGGGCTTATTCTCCGGCAGCAGGGACGTGGAATATTCCAGCATCTCATACATGAGTTCCGGCGGTTCACCAACCGACAGGCCGCCCACGGCGTAACCGGGGAAGTCCATCTCCACCATCTCTTTGGCATGCCATTTACGCAAATCCTTATACATACCGCCCTGCACGATACCGAACAGGCCCTGATTGGGTGCCGTCATCACCTCTTTGCACCGCTTAGCCCAGCGCAATGTCCTTTCTGTGGACTGTTTTGCATAGTCATGGTCAGCAGGATAGGGCACACATTCATCGAAAGCCATAACGATATCGGAGCCTAAGCACATCTGCACCTGCATGGACACTTCCGGCGACAAAAATTTCTTTGAACCATCAAGATGAGAACGGAAAGTTACCCCCTCCTCGGTGATTTTGCGCAAATCACCCAGCGAGAAAACCTGAAACCCGCCGCTGTCGGTGAGAATTGCCCCGTCCCAATGCATGAACTTATGCAAGCCGCCGGCTTCCTTCACCAGCTCCATGCCCGGACGCAGGAACAGATGATAGGTATTGGAGAGAATAATTCCTGCTCCCAAATCCTTCAGCTCATCCGGCGAAACGCCCTTGACCGACGCCTGCGTACCCACGGGCATAAAAATCGGCGTAGGGAAACTGCCATGGGGTGTATGGATAATACCGGCACGAGCACCTGTGGCCTCGTCCTTTTTCACTAATTCATATGTAATTGCAGCCAAACAAAAACCTCCAATCTGCAATATCTACGAACTCACATAACAGTTATTTTACCATAAAATAAGAAAGGAATTCAAGAAAATTGGCACGAGACTTTGCCCGTGCCACTGTTACTCTATATGAATTTCCGTACCATTCTTGAATGTCACGCTGATATCGTCCCCTTGCTGTATACGGTCATGTAATCCACCAGCGTTCCCCATAAGCCTTCATCAAATTTCGTTACTGCTCCACTTTGAACTGTAAGAAAGAAAAGAAGGGTGTTCATGTCCACATCATTCAAAAACATCATTTTCCAAATCACGGACTTTTTTGGCCGGTACTCCAGCCACCAATGAATTATCCGGCACATCTTTAGTAACGACAGC
>CADBYQ010000060.1 GCA_902798865.1 Pseudoselenomonas ruminantium
TATATGGGCCTCACCGCGCCACAGTCCCCAGAGTATGCAGCCGACTGCCAGAGCCAATAGCAGGCTGCGGGCTTTGCCCAGTCTGGTCACTTGAGATACCTCGCAACTTGCTGTTTGTACTTAGCTACATCAGCGCCTACGACCTTTTCGCCGACGACATTGCCGTCAGAATCCACAAAGATGGTCGTGGGGACAGCATCTTCACGTTCCAGATATTTCAATAAGTTATCGTCAGGCAGAATATTTACAAAGCTGACGTTGGCTTCGTTTAAGATCTTTACAGCTGCTGCTTTTGTTTCCTTATCGTTGGGGCCGCTGGCATCACATACAATGCCGATAATCTGTGCATCTTGCGGCATTTCTCTAGCCCATTTTCCCAGCTCGGGCATTTCTGCAATGCAAGGTGGGCAGAAGGTTCCCCAGATATTTACGATAGTTATTTTCTTGCCTTTGAAAATATCCTGCGTAACGGGATTGCCTGCTACATCTACCGTTTGAAAGGCCGGGAACTTATTGCTGTCTGCCGTTTCCTGCGTTGTTTTTCCATCTTCAGCCGAACAGCCTGTGGCCAGAAAAATAGTCGAAAATGCGACCATCGACATCAATAGAATTTTAAACCACTTGTGCATAACAAATCCTCCTCTTGCTGGCATAATAAACTCTACCAATCTCCGCCATCATAAGAATCACTGCCCCAGTCAGAACCGCTGTCATAGCTGTCCGCATCATAGTCGTAACTATCATAGCTATCCTCACCATAGCTATCGTCTTCATAACTGTCATCATCATAGCTGTCATAATCCACATAATCCAGCTCACTGCTGTCATCATCATCCTGATAATCCAGCCCATCACCATCATAATCCGTATCGTATTCCTCGTTTTCCCAATCATCATGGTCATAAAGCTCATTATAGGTATTGTAGTTGTTGATTGTCTCGTGGGCTTCTGCCTTATGGTCGCCGCTCAACATATGCCCCAAAACCGCACCAGCCACCATGCCGCCCGCCACATTGCGCAGGGTATGGTTCTGACTGTTGCCGTTATGATTACGTTCCTGTACACGGGCTGCCGGCTGCGTCGCATAATTTGCCGCTTTTCCAGATCTGACTGCATTGGCCTTTGTCTCCTGCCGGATTACATTCTCCTGTCCGCCTGCATAATGCTGCCTGTTCTCACTACTACGCCCCCGCCTTCCAAACAACACCCAGCCCAAAAACACACCTGCGCCCAGCAATGCGATAGTTCCCATATTGATGCCCCCTATAGAGATATACTTTTATAAGATTTCTCCTTCCCGCCCCCATTTTCCTGCAACCAATCACAGCAAATATCACAGCGATGCACGCACTAAGCCAGCCCCACGGATGCAGATACTTTTACCACTCAACAACGCATTAAGCCCGTGGAACTGGTGATATTTTCCGCAGCTTTTGACAAGCTTGTCTATGGCGAAGGAAAATATTACCAGTTTCACGGGCGCCTTTGCACTACGATGTAATGTACGCACAAAAGCCCGGTGGCTGATGATGCTTTTCCGATGCGTTTGGCAAGCCTGCCTAAGCAAAGGAAAAGTATTATCAGCCACCGGGCGTCTTTTCCTATAGATGTTATGTATAATAATAAACCAAAGCCCGAGGGTGCCGGTGGTGTTTTCCGCAGCGTTTGACAAGCCTGTCTAAGCGAAGGAAAATACTACCTACCGGGGTGTCCACTGGACACCCGCGACTACGTCGCCCCTCGGGCGCCTTAGCATATCGATGTCAACTCAAACATGTACATCGAATGCTTACATATAATCGGCAGAAGTCTTCTTCTTCTGCTGTTTGAACATACCGAGCTTCTTGGCAATCCATTCCATAGCTGCAAAGAACACCGGAATCAGGAAGATACCGAGAGCGGTTGCAAAGAGCATACCACCGACAACGGCCACGCCCATACCATTACGGGCAGCCGCACCTGCACCACTGGCCACAGCCAGCGGCAGACAGCCGATGATAAAGGCAAAGGACGTCATGAGGATAGGACGCAGACGCAGGCCGGCTGCTTCAATAGCGGCCTTGACCGGCTCCATGCCCCTGTCCACACGGACCTTGGCGAACTCTACAATCAGAATAGCGTTCTTAGCTGCCAGACCGATAATCATGATGATACCAATCTGCATGTAAACGCTGTTCTGCAGGCCCGCATTCTGAATGCCGAACATCCCTTCCAGCATGGACAGACCATACTCGGAGATAAGGGCACCCATAATACCGGTCGGCACCGTCAGCAGTACGGCGAACGGAACGCTCCAGCTTTCATAGAGCGCTGCCAGGCACAGGAATACGAATACGAGTGCGAGTGCGAGCACCTGGAAGGTGGAGCTGGTTGCCTTGGCTTCCTCACGGCTCTGGCCAGACCATTCAATGTTGAAGCCGTTGGGCGCATTCTGCTCAACCACTTCTTTGATGGCTGCCATGGCCTGACCGGAGGAATAACCTTCCCCGGCGTTACCCTGAATGTTGATAGCGCGGGCACCGTTGAAACGGGAAATCGACGTCGGGCCGGAACTTACACGCGGTTTTAAGAGCGTATCGAGCGGCACCATCGTTTTGTTGTCCGATTCCACATAGACGAACTTCATGCCTTCGGCCTCGCTGCGGTAGCTTACATCTGACTGCAGCATAACCTTGTAGGTACGGCCGAACTGGTTGAAGTCATTGACCTGGGCACCACCGAAGTTCACCTGCATAGCCGTGAACACATCGGACATCTTGACGCCCAACTGCTTGACCTTTTCACGGTCAATGTCGTATTCATAGGTCGGCGCCGTCATCTTAAAGGTCGTACGCACGCCTTTAAGTTCCGGCCGCTGGTTGGCTGCGGCCACGATTTTACCGGTGATATCAGCCAATTCTTCATCGGTATGACCGGACATATCCTGCAGCTGCAGGCTCCAGCCGCCTACTGCACCCAGACCAGGCAGCGCCGGCGGATTCATGGCGATAACCGTAGCTTCCGGTGCCAGTTTTGCCCCGATGCCGAACATAGCACCAACGGCTGCCCCAACGGATTCATCACCGCCGGGACGCTGTGACCAGTCCTTCATGCCCAAAACGACCAGACCAGCACTCGGCTTGGCACCGCCGCCTAAGATATCAAAGCCCGTGATGGCCATGACATTTTCTACACCTTTAACGTCTTTAGCCGCCATAGCCACCTTGTCGATGGTCTGCTGGGTGACATTCATGGATGTACCTTCCGGCAGCTGCACCACAGCAAAGAGGTAACCCTGGTCTTCGTCCGGAACGAAGGTGGACGGAAGTACCTTGTAAAGTGCACCGGAAATGATGCACACAATAACCATAAAGAGAATCGCCAGGCGGGTGCGGCGGATAAACTTGGCCACCACGCCCATATAGCCGCGCTTCGTGCGTTCAAACCAGTTGTTGAACTTCACAAAGAACTGGCCGAGAACACCTTCATCATCCTTGGCTTCATGGCGCTTCAGAATCATCGCGCAGAGAGCCGGAGTAAGCGTCAGGGCCACAAAGGCGGACAGCGCCATGGACACGGCAATGGTCAAAGCGAACTGACGGTAAAGGATACCCGTCATGCCGCCTAAGAAAGCAACCGGTACGAACACGGCGGCCAAAACGAAGGCGATAGCCACAACCGGGCCCTGCACTTCGGCCATGGCACGCTCGGTGGCATCAACCGGCGTCAAGCCTTCTTCCATGTGCTTTTCGACGTTTTCGATTACGACGATAGCATCATCGACGACGAGGCCGATAGCCAATACCATGGCGAAAAGGGTCAGTGTGTTAATGGAGAACCCTAACACCACGAAAGCCGCCATTGTACCGATAAGGGATACCGGCACAGCCAAGAGCGGAATCAGCGTTGCACGCCAGCTCTGAAGGAATATGAAGATAACCAATACGACCAGCAGGAGGGCTTCAACGAAAGTTTCCACCACTTCCTTGATGGACGCGTTAATGTAGTTCGTGGAGTCGAAAATCTGTGCCATCTCAAGTTTCGGCGGCAGGGTCGGTTTGGCCTTTTCGAGCACTTCGCGCACACCTGCTACCGTCTGCATGGCGTTGGCATCACTGGTCAGATTGATACCGAAACCCACAGAAGGATAACCGTTAAATTTGGAGATGATGGAGCTCGATTTTTCACCAGTTTCTATCCGGGCTACATCTTTCAGACGTACAAATTTACCCTCGTCAGAGCGCAGGACAATATTGCCGAATTCTTCCGGCGTTACCAAACGGCCGGAAATCTTACCCGTGTACTGCTTTTCCTGACCGTTGTTTACCGGCATAGCGCCAACCGTACCGGCAGGTGCCTGTACGTTCTGTTCCTTGATGGCCGAAGTCACATCCGCAACGGTCAGCTTAAGCTCTGCCAGCTTGTCCGGATTGAGCCAAACGCGCATAGCGTAGTCAGAACCGAAAATCTGCACATCACCGACGCCGGATACACGCTTTAATTCATCCAAGAGATAAATATCGGCGTAGTTTTTCATATAGGCACGGTCATAGGTGCCGTCCGGAGAATAAAGGGACAGCATGTACGCCATGTCGTTGGAAGATTTCTTCGTGGTAACACCGACCTGCTGTACATCAGACGGCAGGCTGGCATTGGCAATGGCGACATTATTCTGCACCTTTACAGAGTCCATATCGCCATCCGTTCCCGTCTCAAAGACCACAGACAGGCTGTAACGACCCGTGTCGTCCGAGTTAGAACTCATATAGTCCATACCCTGAGTACCATTGACCTGCTGCTCGATTATCTGAGCCACCGTATCGTTGATAACGGAAGCGCTAGCACCGGTATAACTGGTACTAACGGAAACCGTCGGCGGCGAAATCTGCGGATACTGGGCAATTGGCAGCTGGAAGGCGGCCAAAATACCGACAATCACGATGATAATCGAGATAACAATGGCAAATATCGGGCGGTGAATAAAAAACTTAGACAAATCGCCGCCTCCTTATTTCGTTGAAGAACCTGCTACTTTATTGGAGTCGAACTTGCTCGTGTCCGTAATCAGCGAGAAGCCCATATCATCAGCCGTTACCATCGTAACGTTGAGAGGCACACCTTCCTGCAGGTTGGACAGACCTTCTACCACAATCACATCAGCCGTGGTAAGGCCATCTTTAATGATATAGTAGCTGCCGACCTTGTTGCCCAAGGTTACCGGGCGAGCTTCGGACTTGCCATCGCCATTCACGACCATGACAAAGGACTTACCCAAAAGCTGCTGAACTGCACGCTGCGGCACGAGAATAGCATTGGGAATCGTCTGTCCGGACAGGCGCACGCGGGCAAACATACCCGGCATCAGCATGCCGCTCGGATTTTCAAAAATTGCCTTGAAGGTCAGCGTACCCGTGCTGTCGGAAAGTGCTCTGTCCTGCTCGACAATTTCGCCTTCGAGCGGATATTCCGTACCATCGGTCAGGGTAATGTTCACAATCGGTTTTACCTGCTTGCCACCCTGCATAATGGCATTCATATAGGCAATATAGTCCGTTTCGGACACGTTGAACTTCGCATATACCGGATTTGCCGAGCCAATGGTCACGAGGCTGGTCGTACCTGCAGAGGCAAACGTGCCCACAGCCACATCATCAACGGCCAGCTGACCGCTCATCGGTGCATAAATCGTGGTATCGGCCAAATCCTGCTGCGCCTTAATGAGCTGAGCATGAGCAGCGTCTGCAGCAGCCTGATAAGCGTTCACCGTCGAGAGCTGATTGTCATACGTCTGGCGGGAAATCGCATTGGACGCCACGAGCTGTTCATAACGGCCCAAATCGTTCTGCGCATTGCTCAGCGTTGCCTGTGCCTGCGCAAAATTAGCCTGTGCCTGCCATACAGCGGACTTATACTGACGGTCATCAATACGGTAAAGCGGCTGATTTGCCTCTACCCACTGGCCGCCCTGCACATATTTTTCGACCACGTTGCCGGACACCTTGGACTGAACCTTTACTTCGTCCTTGCCGATAATCTGACCGGCAAACTCACTGGTCAGCGGCGTATCCTGCTGGATAACCTGCATAGCTTTGACCTGCGCGCCCTGCATCTGAGCCTGCTGCTGCTTGTTGCCGCAGCCTGCCACCACAAAGCTTGTCGAAATAGCCAGGGACAGGCCAATCAGCAATGCTTTAGTCTTCTTGTTTTTGGACAAAAACAATTTATGAACCTCCTTTTTTAGCCTAAACACAAAGAAAAGAGCGCACTGCTCCCCTCCCATGCTTATGACCGCAATTCATTTCTTATCCCCTGAGGAATAGTAAATAAATGTTTACTATTTGTGTTATCTATAGTATATTATATTTAGGTAAAAGTCAAGGTATAAAGGAGTCATATCATGGAAGCCCAAGCATCCCCCAGTTTATCCCAGCAATTTGTGGAAATCATGGTGCTCTTGCATAATAATTTCGGCAGGCAGACACAGGTTCCCCTGCCGCTCAATCAATTCGGTGTACTCTGCGCCTTGATGGATACGCAGGGAATGGCCATCATCGACCTCAGCCGCCAGCTTAATATTTCCAAACAGCAGATGACCAATGTCATTGAAAAGCTGCTCACGTCTGGTTATGTAAGCAAAAATCCTGACCCCAAGGACCGCCGCCGGTTTGTCGTTACCATCAGCGACAAAGGTGAAAAATTACTTGCGGAGCATATGGAACAGTTTCGGCAGCGCTTTGAAATTCATGCCCGGAATTTAACCACTGATGAACGACAGGAACTGGCCAGTATTTTGCGCAGATATTACGAACTGATCAACAAGATGTTTTTGTAAAAACGAAGGAAAAAGGACGGCCTGATGTATCAAGCATCAGGCCGTCCCTTATTCTATTGTCTTATTTGTTTTCCTAAATCATCAAAGAAGGATTTGCTGATACGACCAAAAATGCCCTGCTGGCCATGATGGGAATCATCCCGCAGCCGCAGCTCGTCGCGGGCCATTACCCGCTTATTGGTCTTGGAATCAAATACCTCGAAACGCAGGCGGACAGTAGATGTATAGATGGTTCTGGCCGGATGATGAACCGGAACGGTATAGCTATAGTCTTCCTCCACCTTGGACCCATTGGGCAGTTTTTTCGTCCGTTTGGCATGTCTGGTCTCCCAGGATGTATATGCTTCTTTAATGTAGGAATCATCATGCCACTTCAAAAGCTCCGCCTTGATATAAACATCTGCTGCTTCGTTGGGATTGTCCGGCGAAAGTACCGCGGCTTTATCCGGACGGATAACCTTATACTTTGGCCGCATGGCATTTTTCAGGTAATCCTCCCGCAATACCTGCTCCAACAGGTCGTTATCCATCTCTGCCGTATCGGTGAGCACCACATCATAAATCAGGGCCTTTTGAATCTTGTGAAAGTCATAATCCTTATCGACCCAGTTGGTTTTTTCCGCACTGACAGATAATGCAGGCAAAAAGAGTATACACAGCAAAAGAATAATTTTTTGCCAGCCCTGTCCATGTTTTAAGCTATACATCACAAAAAACCTCCTTCTGTTCAGAAATTCCAGCGGAATGCGGCATTGGCAGCAAAGCCCCTTTGTTTGCCGGTCCAGCCCTGCAAAGAAACATCCATGGTCAGCGGGGTCGTTTTCGTTGGCTTAAATTTGACCCCCAGTTCCATCATGCCACTGGACCCCTTCATTGATGTTGCAGGAGTGCTCAAGCCACGATAACTTGCCCGGGCTTCCGAGCCAAATTCATAATCCCAAGCCAGTCCGCTATACACTTCACAAAGAGCAGATGCCTGATGGGTATAGCGCAGCCCTAAACGGGTACGGTTGGAATTGATTGCCGAAAAATGATACTGCTCGCCGGTGGAAAGCTTTACATCATCCGCCTGCTGATGCGTATGGAAAAACTTGCCATAGAGTTCAATATTATCCTGCCGTCCTACCGTCCAGCGCTTACCTACACCTGCATGAACGCCAAAATAATCGCTGCGGCTGTCGTAACTGGTATTCATGAGTCCACTGCCGGAGTAATCATTTTTCAACTGACCATAGCGCAGGGAGGCCTCATAGAACAGGCCGCTTTTCATTTCATTCCGCAGGAACCACCCCACACCGGTAAAGCGGTTATGGCCGCTGCCGTGGGTGCCATCATCCAGATAGCTGTCATAGGAAGCCCTGCCGTATTCCACAAAAGGCCCGGTCAGCAAGGTATGGCGATTCCCGCGAATCTCCCTGGCCATACCCAGGGCAAAATTATACCCTTTGCTGTCCACATGGGAGCCTGTCTCATAACGCATATTGGAACCGCCCATGGCAAAGAAAGGTGCATAGCTGCCCACACTTCCTGCGGCGGCTTCCTTGGCGGAGGAAAAGCCCTTGGAGGAAACAAAATCAATGCCGGAGTTCAGCGCCGCCATGCCGGCAGAAGCCGTTTCCACCAAGGATTTTGTCTGGTCTTTAAGTTTGATGTCTGCCTCACCAGCGGCACCATCGAGGTCTGAACCGATGGTAGCCTGCAAGCTGGTATGGTCACCATTAAGACCGATTGTAATGGGATAGTCAATTGATACGCCTTCGGTCATCGTGGCTTCACCGACTTCGCCATCCCACCAAATGCGCTTATTATTGGTAAACAAATTCACCGTATCACCATAGTGCAAAGCCGTGTTACCGGGAACATATACCGACACTTTGGTTTTTTCCAAATCCGTAGACATCGTCGATGTGGCGGTGATAATGGTATCGCCGTTCTTCACCGTGGCAGGCAAATAGTAGTTGAGGTTGGCAAAATACTTAACATCCTTCAACGTAATACCGGAGCCATAGACATTCAGCGTAGCATTTATTTCCTTCACCTCATCACCACTATACCGCCAGCGTGTGCCGTAAAGCGTCGCCTTGCTCATATCCAGCGCTGCTTTTTGGTAAATGGAGATGGAATTATTCTTTTCCTTGCCACGATATTCGCCATCAGCAGCATATATGCTCCCGGCAAGGGTACCACCGTTGATGATTACGGCATTATCCTCCGCCAGTCCATTATAAGCCAAGGCGCCGATTATTTCCGAGGCAGTAGAGGTCATGGTTCCGCCATTGATGATGATTTGATTTCCCCGGGCAATATTCGTCGTGCCATCGGTTGCATAGCCGCCATAAATCTTAAATCCGCCCAAACTGCCGTTATTGATTTCCAATTTATTGTTGCCGGCAATAGCGGTTCCTGTATCTTTACCGACAGCATAACCCGTATAGATGCGCTCACTATGCGTGCCGCCATTTACCTGCACCACATTGCCATCCGCCGTTGCCGAAACAGCCCGGGCTTCACCACCTGTAACCGAATTGCCCGTATAAATCCCTTCACCAAGAATCACCTTATTTTTATTTGCTGTCGCCACGGCTACGCCATTAGCTTCACCACCTATAATCTGTATGCTGTTAGCCGTAAAACCGCTGACGCTTATCGTATTTTCCGAGGCTTCATTTTGCGGCACGTTCTCACGGTAAGCGCTGTATCCGCCCCAAATCATCAGCCTGTCGAAGCTGCCACCGGTCACGGTTACCCCGTTGTTGTTTACCGTTCCCACACCGGATGCACCATAAACACTGCTGCCGATTGTACCACCGCTGATGGTGACATGATTGTTCTGTATATTGGTGCCGGCCGATGATGTGGCGTATGCGCCGTAAACAAAATCCACAGAACCACCGCTGATGGAAACGGAATTGCCGGACATGGCCTGATTTCCCGTCGTTTGCTTGGCACCAACCGCCTCGTACACACGCCCATCGGTCATCACAATCGAATTGTTATTGAGCGTACTGCCTATAAGCGAAAAATATTTGCCTCCTCCGCTATACATATTCAGCGTATGTCCACTGCCGCCTCCTTTTGGTCCTGCCGAAAAGGTATAACTGGCATAGTTGCCAAGATCGTTCATCCGGATATTCAGTACATTGTTGCTGCCTTTTACATAATAATAATCATACCCATCATAGGTATGCTCCATATACTTGTTCGCATCCGCAATACTACGGACAGTCACATTCGCGGCTTCACCTATTCCTCCCGAAAACACTATTGCCATCCCTGCAAATACAGGCAGACATGCTGCCACCCTTTTAGCATTTTTAATCGACATTGCAATTCCTCCTTGAACACAACTAAGTTGCAACCCTCTTAACAGCATATATTCCATGAACGAACAGAAATCTCCTGCCCGTTATCCGGGGAGGGACAAAAAAAGGAGCTGACTTGTCAAAACTTGACAGGTCAGCCCCTCGCCGGCTTTATTTTACAGTTCTATTACATCCAAATCATCCGGCACAAAGATATTGCCATGATAATATTCTTGGGCTTCGGCCGTATAATCGGCCTTGCGCGTATCAATATGCTTGTCCTCGGTATGGTAGAGCACAAGATTTTTCACCGCCAGTTCCTCAGCCAATTCGCTGGCTTCTTTTACGGTGCTGTGGTTTTTCTCATAGGGCTTGAAGATATCCCTGTCCTTGTACTGGCAGAAGGCTTCGGCCAGCAGCCAGTCAGCCTTTTCCGCATACTGTCTGGCATGTTCGTTGTAGGGTTCATCCCCCAGGCAGGTGAACTTAAGCCCATCGGCAAATTTGAGTTCATAACCAAACTGCTTGGCCTTGGTGGACATGATATCAAAGGCAGTCAGCTTAAACTGCGGCAGTTCGATGCTTTGCCCGTCTTTGACTTCCTGCAGGATAATATCCGTGCCCACGCGGGCAAAATCTTTTTTCTTGAGGGTCATT
>CADBYQ010000061.1 GCA_902798865.1 Pseudoselenomonas ruminantium
GCTGCCGGGTACCAATCCGTCGGTGCACAGCTCCATCGTCAGCTCATTACCGCCTTTCTGAATGTCACCGACATCGGGACATACGGTACAAGCGATCTTTCTGTCATACATATCATAATAACCGATGCGGATCATGGCGTTCGGTATCACAATATCCGAATCTATCTTCAGCTTCAGCTTGATCTTTTCATCCTGCGCAAAACTATTGTCCTGCTTGCCGAGAAACTCTGCCGAAAGGAAGCTGGCTCTGCGCAACGTTTTGAAGCTGCTGTATCTTTTCGCGTCCGTTAAATCTATATAATAATCCAGGCTGCCCTTCTTGATATCCGCATAGATCGCGATCGCGTCCTCGACGCCGCCGTCATAGACCAGCTTACCGTGATCGAGCACGATGCAGCGGTTGCAAAGCTGACGGATGGTGTTCATGTTATGGCTGACGTAGAGAACCGTCCTGCCCTCGGAACTGGACACGTCGCCCATTTTGCCGAGACACTTCTGCTGAAACTTCATGTCGCCGACCGCAAGCACCTCGTCCATAACGAGGATCTCGGAGTCAAGATGCGCCGCTACGGCAAACGCGAGCTTGACATACATACCCGAGGAATAGCGCTTGACGGGCGTGTCGATGAACCGGGCGCACTCGGAGAACTCGATGATCTGGTCGATCTTGCTCGATACCTCGGCGCGGGTCATGCCGAGGATCGCGCCGTTGAGGTAGACGTTCTCTCGGCCTGTCAGCTCGGGATTAAAGCCCGTACCGACCTCCAGCATAGACGAGATCCTGCCGTCGATACAGATCCTGCCTTCAGTCGGAGCGGTCACGCGGGAAAGGATCTTGAGCAGGGTGGATTTTCCGGCGCCGTTGTGTCCGATAATGCCCAAACGCTCGCCCTTATTGATCGTCAGGTCGATACCGTCGAGCGCCATGAAGGTCTCGTTCTTTTCATGGGTCTTTGAACCGATCATGCGGTTCGGATCCTCCTTGCCGCGGCGTCTCGCCCACCAGCTCTGGAGATCACCCTTCAACGTACCGCCGCCGATAACGCCGAGACGATATCTCTTTTTTAATCCGGTTATTTTTATAGCAATATCTTTTTCGTCCATCATATACCTCAGACTGTATCCATAAAGGTTTTTTCGACTTTGTTAAATATAACAATGCCGATGAACAGGACGACAATCGTTGTGATCCAACTGATGCCCCAGTACATGAGCGGCATCGTACCCGAACCGAGCCATCCGTAACGCATCAGCTCGATGATCGGCGCCATCGGGTTGAGCATCATCACCGAATAGAGCTTCGGCGAGAGAGTGGAGCCGGAATAGATGACCGGGGTAGCATACATCCACAGAGAGATACCGAAGGTGACCAAAACCTGCAGGTCACGGTATTTTGTCGTCAGAGAAGAGATGATGATACCGAAGCCCATGCCGAGCATCGCCATCTGGATGATAAACAGCGGCGTCAGCGCGGCGACCCATGTAACTTGGATATCAGCGCCGGTCAGGACATAATACAGGGTAAAGCCCAAGAACATCACAAACTGAACAATAAAGTTGAACAGCGACGAGATGACAGTGGCGATCGGCGTCGTCAGACGCGGAAAATAGACCTTTCCGAACACGTTGGCGTTGCCGACAAAGGTGTTGGATGTGGACTGCAGGCATGACGAAAAATACGCCCACGGCACGTTGCCTGCCATGTAAAACAGGAACTGAGGGACTCCGTCGGTCGGCAGCTTTGCGATCCCGCCGAAAACGAAGGTCTGAACGATCGTTGTAAACAGCGGCTGGATGATATACCATAAGGGGCCTAAAACCGTCTGCTTGAATTTAGTCGTGAAGTCACGCTTGACAAACAGCCAGATCAGATCTCTGTACTGCCATACCTCTTTCAGTTTCAAGTCAAATAACTTCTTCTGCGGTTCTATGACCGCAGTCCATTTTTTCTCCATGTTATCACCATCTATGTTTTGTAATCAGTTATTTAACCTTTGCGAGTTTGTTCGTACTCAGCGTTTCTCTGCGCTGTCCTTCTCCTTGTTGAAGAACAGAACGCGACTGAGATATCGCATAGAATCTTCTCTGAACGCAAGCATCTTTTGATGGGCGCGTTCATAGTCGATCTCATCCGTGTTGATCGCGCCTTGTTCGTCGCTGAACTTGTCCGTGATACCCAGACGCTCCATCAGATCGAGGATCCGCCCGTTCTGAGAATTGTTTTCGACGTTATGGAATCTCTCCAGAACATTCAGATTCTTATGAAAGATCATAGAAAACAGAAAAGCGTGGTAGGAATCCGTCAAAACGAAATCAGCGTATTTGATATAGTTCAAAAACTCCTGGTCGCCTTTTTGCATGAGTATGCCGCAGGAATGACGGGTGAAAGGTGCTTTCATCAGCGGAGCCGCCAGTTTGTCATTCAATTCAATATATCGGGCGGCCTCCACGGTTTCCGTTATCATGATGTCAGCGTTGCCCTCCGCCACCTGACGGGGAATGTCGGCATTTTCCTGATGAACAATCAGTTTGGCCTTTTTAAGATTTGCATGGGCGAATTTTTCATTGGTGCCGCCGGGATTAATCATGACACGCACTTCCGGCTTGTCAATATCGGCAAGGCTTTGATATTTCTTGGCGTCGCTTTTCCGGCACAGAATGGTTTTGCCGAAAGCACCTTCACCATAGGCATCCGACATGGCCATGGTCTTAGCTCTTGCATAGTTTCTGGAGATACCACACAGGGCGATATCAAATTTTCCGGCCAGCGTATCTGCGGTAAGGGTTGGCCAGCTCGTGGGTACATACTCGATTTTCACCCCCAAAGAGTCGGCAATCAGCTGCGATAGTTCGGCGTCAATGCCTTCGTAAGCACCTGTCTGGGGATTTCGATAGGACATCGGAATGTAATCACCTGTTGTCCCAATACGAATAGTACCTCTGGCGGCAATATCTTCCAAATGCCCGGCAAAAACCGTGCTGACGGTCAACAACATCAGCACTGCCCAGCAAAGAAAAATACGAATCGTTCTATTCATAAAATCATTCCTTCCTCACGGATAATTTTCTAACAATATTGCTATTCGCTCTATTACCTGTTTTTCCCTGTAAAATTTTCCAAAAAGTTCCGCAAAGCAGCTGCCGCTGGTGACAGATGACGCCCATGCGGAAATACCAGATCCGCCATGGCGCCATTGACTGCGACACGGCACTGGCGATTCCGGCCATTTTGGCTCTAAAACTGCAGAACAGCGGCGTAGATGTGAATTTCTACTCTCCGTGGAACCGCGGTCATGCCGGTGACTATGACCTGCCGGAACTCTTTAATTGGATAGACAGTATTTGCAAAGCATAATCCCCATCCACATAAGAATAGCAAAAGGACAGCTGTATCGGAAACGAAACAGCTGTCCTTTTGCTATAAAAATTTACTTCATATATTCTTCCATGACCAAGCCTGCACCGCTGATTTTTTTCGCTGTCTCCTGGCCAACATAGCGGAAATGCCAAGGCTCATAACTATATCCTGTGAGGTTTTCTTTTCCCTGCGGATAACGCAGGATGAAACCATAGTCCGCCAGCAATGGGTGTATCTGCGCAAAAATCTCCTTCTGCGCTATCATTTCATCGTTATCATCAATAATCTTTCCATCCACGACAAGACAGATATCTACAGCCAGTCCCGTATGGTGCTCGGAATACCCCGGAACGGCTACATACTGCTTCACATAGTCAGCCCCATACTTTTGGGTAAATTCAGCCACGATTTCCTTTTGACGGGCTACGCTCCGATATACTGAATCGAGTTCAACCTGAATCCCCTTCTGTTTCAGCGCCGTGCGCAGCTGCTCAAAATGCCGATACGTTTCCGGCTCAATTTGGAACTCCTTGCCAAACGAATTCTTTACCGTTATCAACGGCAGTTTTGCCTCATAATCATCCGGCAGCTTATGGGTTTTATTGACGAAAACCATATAATCTACCGACTTATCCTTGGCCACAAGCTCCTTTTTCGCTGGGGCCGGTGTTGCCGTACGCTTTATGTCCTCACCATATATCGTCTTGAAATCATCCCGCATAGAAATGGTGTTCCAGCCGTTTTGCGCGGCAAGCTGCCGGCATTTTTCAGCCTTATCCAAATCACCGAGTTCCCGCGTCTGGTCATCACAGAGAACAAAGAAAGCAGCGCTTTTGTATTTATTCCCGCTGATGGCATAATTTAACATACTGGCATCATCTTTGGAATTGCCAAAGGCCAACACCGGCTGCTTGCCAATTTCCCGAGCAATAGCTGTCACCTTATTCATCTGCAGATTTTTGTGTTGGAAGCCGCCGCGCACCAAATAGTCATCATGACGATATATGTATTTCAGGCCATCGGTATCCCCCTGATGGGCTGCTAAAATCTCCATATCCGTGCCAATGATGTTTCCTTCCGGAATCGCGAGCATATCCGAAACAAGCTGGCGCACGAGCTGACGTTCGGAACCGGAGACAACATATACCGCAAACTTATTGGCCTGCAAGTATTTGATGACTTCGACCATCGGCAGATAAAAGGCCTCGCCCCAGGCCATATTGCTTAATCCTTCCACCGGCTTGCCCATAAAGTTTTTCACATACGCATTAAATTCCGGCGCCGTCATCCCATTAAAGACCGAAGCAAAATGCGGGGTACTGCTGCCCGGCTTGCTGACAGCAGACTTATCCTTGAGCCACGCCTCAAGCTGCCGCGCGAACTTTTCATCATCTGCCTGCGGGGTAAACGTCTTATCATGAAGTGTACGGTCGACAATCAGCATCTGCGACAGATAGTAGGGTGCCGTCTCACAGAGAATCGTACCATCCATATCAAACACCGCTACGCGGTCTTTCTCCGGAATATAATTTTTACTGCTCTTATCCGTAATGTCCTTCACATAATTCGTAAGGGCCTGATAAGAGGCAGCATCCTTATTCCAATACTGAAAGTTGCTCCCCTTCTGATTCACGGCAATCTGGCTGATTTCCGCACGGCTCGCCGCCTCTGCCTCATAGGTAAAATTACAGCATACCATAGCCGACAATGCACCAATCAACAGTTTTTTCTTGAACGATTTCACCATATCACGCCTCCTATTCGCAAAAATACCATTGATTGTATTCGCTATGATGCCTGCTTTTACCTGCTTTATCCGGATAAATTACTGTCCTCCAGCAGAAAGTGATTCCAGAAGAATTTGGACATTCTCTGTGCTGTACTCAATCTGCTCCGACCAACAGCGTATTGACTCACCCAGCTGCCCGGTAAAACAATACGTCAGATAGATAAAATCAGCATTCAGCTGGGCATAGGAAAGCACCGTTCCCCAGCCATACTGCGGCACATGCTCCAGTGCACGATAAAGAATGTATTGACAACGGCAAACTGTTCAGAACGCAGCCGCGCCAGTTGCGCCGTCCACTCTGCATCAATCGGCTCTGTCTTTTGCAGGCAATCAAGCACAAAAGCGGCATCATCAGCCGTTAGACCTGCCTGATAGCATAAATCCTCGTCACTTGCCGGCAACGATAGGCGCTTCAACAGTTCAGTGAACGACAAATTCTCGCCGTTTTCCATTTTGAAACATAACGGCGCGGTATCCGCTAATAATAACTCGCAGCTTTTTTCACAGCTAAGCCCCACCCCAGCCAGCTCATAATCGCCTAAAGTCACAAAAAAACGCGGATGGTTCGTACAAATGTCACAAAGTATGGATTCATCGGCCGTACGGATAAGTTCACATAAACCATCCGCACGCAGGAACGGACAGCGGTCGCCCTCGCCCAGACGAAATTGCCAAACGCCATCGATTTCAACGATATTCTGCCGAATTTTCCCGCCTAACTCGCCTTCAAGCTGCTGATATTTGGCCGCCGTTGACGCGTCAATATCAATTTCCCAGCCAGCACAGCAGGTATGCTGACATTTGTCGGCCTTGCAGCAAAAATCCGCATAAAAATCAGGATATATTGTCGAAAAATGCAAAATAAATCTCCTCTTTAATCGTTTCCTCACATAATTAATCCCCAAAGCCAATACACCAAGCTCTGGGGATTTTTTCACGTATATAACGCTCTCCTAAGACCATTCTAACAGAGGATAGCGGATTTGTCAGCACAGAAAAGAGTTCTTTTGCTCTACATTAAAATGTATATTTCATCCCAAAACGATACACACGTCCATCGGCAAAGAGATTTTCATTTTTCTGGTCGAAGATATTATCTACACCCACATAAGCGCTAAGGCCCTTCTTGAAGGTTTTATTGACCACGAAATTCAATGTATTCAAATGCGTATCGTTCGTTTCGTTGCCCAATTCATAATGATAGTTCAGCAGCCAATCCTGCCACAGGGAAGCGGTCACGCCGCTGTATTTGCTGTCATCGAATTCCAGGGACAATTTGATATTATGGCGGGCACGGTTAGCCAGTCGTTCATCGGTATCGCTGTTAAAGGCATCCAGATAGGCATAACCGGCTTTCAAGGTAAATTTATCGCCCAGTTTTTGTTTGGCTTCTGCTTCCACGCCCTGAATGATGGCATTATTGACATTGACGAACTGATAGGTACTGCCGCCCAGGTTTTCATAGTCGATAAGATTTTTTACACGGTTGCGGAAGTAGCCCAGTTTGCCGGAAGTCCTGCCCTGTTCAGCTTCAATGGCCACATCAAAGTTAAAGCTCGTTTCCGGCTGCAGGTTGGCATTGCCCTTGATGGTTGCATAGCTGTTATGCGCCCAGTCCATATAGAGTTCGCTGGCCGTAGGTGCACGATAGGCACTGCCCACATTGGCCTTAAAACGGGTATTCTTGCTGAATTTATAGGTACTGCCCAATTTGGCCGTAGTCTTGCCGCCGAAATCGCCGCTATGGTCATAACGCACGGAAGGAATAACCGTCCATCTGCTGTTGGGCACCCATTCGTCCTGTAAATAAACGGCCTCATAATGGGAATCGGCCTCACCATTTATACGGGTAGAATCGTATTGTTCCTTGCGGTATTCGCCGCCAAAGGTCAGCAGATTCTTATCCCCCAGCTGCAAACTGCGCTTGCCTTCGGTGACTATGGACTTAAATTTCATCTCATCATGGCTGGAAAGGTCTCCAGCACTATGCGTTGTCCCGGAATAATAGTTGTAATAGGATTTCTGGTCTTTCTTAAATTCCGTATAATAAGCCCGCAGTTCATAATCGCCCTGCTTATCCTTGCCGTTGTAACCGGCGCCTGCCGTCCAGCGTTCATGGTCAAACAGGTTCGTATAGCCTGCCGTCACCATATTTCGATTATTGAACATCGGCAGCATGGTCAGATAATGATAGGTCATGGACTTGGATTCCAAATCTTCTTTCATATAGTCGGCAAAGAGATTGATTTCCTTATTCTTGTCGACCTGATAGCGGGCATCCAGCCCGACAAAATACCGCTCACCATACTGATTCGTCGTCTGCGTATCCATGGTATACGTCCCCGACATGCCCATCATGGATACATCATAGGACTGTGCCGTACTGCCGAGATAACCCCAGTTGCGGGTCTTGCTGTACTTGCCGTCAATATCCACAGCCCATTTGCCGACTTTACCCGTAGCCGCATGGAAATAGGCATCTGTCTCATGTGTTGTCCAGTCGCCGCCAAAGGTCAGCGATTCTTTAGCCTTTTTTTGTGATGATGTTGATTACGCCGCCCATGGCCTCTGAGCCATAGAGCGAACTTGCCGCACCACGGATGATTTCGATATGGTCGACATTGGCCATATTGACACGGTTTAATTCATATTTATTGGCGGAGTCGTTGGTATCTTCCGTGCGAATACGGCGGCCATTTACCAGAATCAACGTCTGATTGTTATTCATGCCCCGCAGGCTCACGTTATTGCCCATAGCGCTTTGGGTCACATTGATATTGGCTGAACGCTTCAAGGCTTCCGTAAGGGTATTGGCACCTGTACGCTCTAACTCCTCGCGAGTGATTACTTCGGCCGCGGTGGGTGTTTCGCGCAGTTCCTGTTCCGTGCGGGAAGCGGTCACCACAACGTCCCGGGTTGTTATATTTTCACTATCTGCGGCCTCTGCGCCTGAATAATTGACAAGCGGTATCGTGCTAAGTACAGTTGCTACAAGTAATGCGTGTTTTTTTCTGGCAAGTTTTCTAATCAATGAAATTCTCCTTCTCTTTCTGCAAATGATATCGACGTTTATTGCAAGCGGTTTAAGCAAGTATGGCTTTCCGCAAATTGCCAAAATATTCCTGAGCCGCAGCTAAGTCTGCGGCGTCCGGGTGACTGGCAGCCCGTTCAATACGAGCTAACCGCTCCGGCGTCATAGCATGGGGATGGCCTGCGGGAAACATCTTTTTCATCATGTCCACCATTTCGGGGGCGACTTTCCCCTGACAGATAAATTTTCCTACGACTTCCGAGCCTGCGCCTAAAAGTGCAGCCCCATTTTCCAAACATTTAGCGGCATGTTCTGAATCCGGCTCTGCGCCCAGGGTAGCAAACAGGGCGACTTTTTTTCCCATTATCCTGGACAGATAGGCTTTCATCTGCCCATCTGCGCTGCCCCGGTCTACCCAATAACCGGCTACAATGAGGTCAAAATCATCCGGGGAGGGATTTTCCTCCACGGGCACAGGCGTTACCTGCAACGTTTCGCCAATCGCTTCCGCTACCTTTTTGGTGTTACCTGTTCTACTGGAATAAATCAATAGTGTTTTCATATCGTCCTCCTGTTATTGCAAATCAAAATGTATGGGCACGGTCAAGGTAAGGCTTCGGCCAGCACCATGACGAAAAGGGCAGGAATTGCGGACAGCCTGCAAAGCGGCATTATCCAGCACGCTGACACCAGATGAACCACTGATATAACTGTTTTCCAACGCCCCCTCTGTCGATAACGTGACTGTGACGCTGACTACACCGCTCAGCCCCCGCTTTACCGCCATATAGGGATATTCCTTATTGGCTTCCACACGTGCCGCAAAGCGGCTGGCCACACTTGCCGTACTCTCCGCAGGTGCGGCGGAAACAGGCGCGGGTGCAGGTTCAGCCGCCTGAGCAGTGCCGTCAGCCACAGCGGATTCGTAATTTCCGTTATCGCCGTCGCTTGCCGCCCTGCCACCGGCAGCAGCCGCACTGCCAGTACCTGCCGCCGTTCCCCCATCGCCGTCTGCCGCCTCTGTCTCATCTAGCACCGCGGCACTGCCCGTTGCGGCCTCCCCGGCCGGACTTTCTGCCCCCGCAGGATTTAGCGGCTCAGCAGAGGATTGCTCCTGCACTGGTGCCGCCAATTTCTCCCATACCGACTCTTTGGCAAAGGGATTCAGGCTGACTGTTTGCGGAACGCTGCGTTCCGGCAAGTCCTCGGCGGCAACTTCCATCACCACCTCGGCGGGTGGCTTAGCATCCACCGGCCAATCCGTACCGCTGAACAAGGCACAAGCACCTAAAATCACCACGCCATGGAGCAGGCAGGACATCATCCATGGCTGCCGAATCAAAGCTGGCATCCGTATTTGTACCATCATCAGCCGCCTCATTTCTGCGCAGCCAGACTGATACGCTGAATACCGGATGTTTTCAGTTCGTCCATCACGCCGATAAACGTCCCATAGTCCACCGTTTTATCCGCCCGCAAGGCCACAGCAATATCGGCGCTTTTCGCTTCCTGTATGAGTCTTGCCTTGAGTTCCGGCAAGCTCAGCGCTTCTTTGCCCAAATAAAGCTGTCCATCACTCTCCACAGTAACCTGCAAGCTCTTTACCACATCCTGCCGGGCGCTGGCGGCAACGGGCAAGTTGACGGGAATGGTTTCCTGACTGCTCATATACAGGGTACTCATCATAAAGAACACCAACAGGAAAAAGATGATATCAATCATGGGAATAATCATGAATTGCGGACTGTGTTCCATTCTGGCATTATGCAGCTTCATCGTGTTCCTTCCCCCGTTCCTTTGCGTTTTGCTGCGGCAGCACAGCCAGCCGGTCTTCCAACAACGAGCCTAGGCGCTCCATATCCGTCACCATGCTATCCAACCGATAACCGAAGTAGCTATGGCCCAGCAAGGCAAAGGTTGCCACCATCAAACCAGTTACCGTGGCAATCAACGCTTCGCCCACCCCGCCGGTGATGGCCATGGGGCTGCCAGATTGCAGGTTAAATACGGAAAAAGACTGCATCATGCCGATAACCGTGCCCATAAGCCCCAAAATCGGTGCCAAAGTAACCAATGTTCCTAACAGAGGCAGGCCCTTCTTTAGTTTTGCCGCTTCCAGCTGCGCCACACTTTCCAAAGCCAAGGAAACATTTCTGCCGTTTACCTTAGCGCGGAAACCGGCAGCCGTTATCTTATCGAGTGTTGTCGTTTTTTTGCCATAAAGAGCGGCAACTTCTGCGGCCGTATGCTCCTGTACATTTTGCTTCAGCTCTTGATAGTGCTGCTTAAAGTTCGACTGCTTTTGCCGATAATAGCGGAACCGCTCTACAATTACCGTGCCCGCCCCAATGGAAGCCAGCAAAAGCAGATACATGACCAGACCCCCGCGATTAAAATACTCTACAGCGTTCATTACCATATCCATCAACATCTCCTCAAAAGGTAAAAATACTCATTATCAATAACCTGTGAAAAAAATTTAGCCTGAAGCCCGGCTAAACATCTTTTCCCGCATGGCAGGCGGCATGCCAGCCAGCATACTTTGTAGTGACTCCTTGCTCGAACGGCGCAGCATCATGCGCACAGCTGTCGGAATCTTTCCCATCAATGCCTGGCGGCTTTCCTGTGTACTCTGCGGCAGCATTTCCGCCAGCACCTCATCCAAGGCATCACTAGCGTGCCCATTTATATCCTCTGCCGGAGCAGCTGCGGACGAGGTCATCACAACCTGCACACATTCCAGCAAGCTTTGTGTCAGGCTGACATACCAAAATTCACCAGCCGGCGTTAAACGGTAAACGCCTAAGTCTTTTTCCACCAAGCCACGCTCCTGCCATAAAGCGAGCACCGTCTCCAGTTCCGATAGCCTGCTGTCTGTTGTCAGCAGATGACGGAAGTCTACATACCCTTTTTCCAGATTGCCGATTATCTCATCCGCTATTTGCCGCATTTGCGGCCCTACCTGTCGGGCTGCCATCATAAGCGGCTTATCACCCTTGGCCACCGATTCATTATAGGCAGCCAAATCACGCTGATTCATCCAGCTGATATCGCCGAAATGCCCGCCGGCACCACAGCCAAAAGCATAAACCGAAGCGCCCGCTTTAGCCAAAGTGTTGTAAAGACTGCGCTCTCTGCTGCTGCGCCGCCAATGACAAAGACTCAACCGTTCTACACCCGCCTCCAGAAGATAATCCCGCGCGGCGATATACATATCCGCCTGTCCGGCAATATCTGCACAGGGTGGAACAGTGCCATTTTGCACCGCCTTGGCGAGCGCCCCCCCCGGAAAAATATTGAGCTGATATAAGTCCATGCCATCTACATCTGCTTCGAACAGTGTTCTGACATCTTCGAGCCACAGGTCCATAGTCTGCCCTGGCAGGCCGTAAATCAAGTCCACAATCACCGTCACATCATAGCGCTTTACTAACTGCAGGCGCTTTAGCACTTCTTCCCGGCTGTCTATACGGCCAATGCGCCGCCGCAAGGTAGTATCAAAGGACTGCACCCCAAAGGAAATACGATTGACACCGAACTGCAGCCAGGTTTCGATTTTCTCCGGCAGTAAATCGTGAATACGCCCTTCCAGCGTCACTTCGCAATCGGCTGTCAGGCAAAAGGACTGCTGTATCGTCTGCAAAAGCCGCGCCACGTTATCCACGGACAACGAAGTTGGCGTCCCCCCGCCGATAAACACACAGTCGATAGGCGTTCCCTTTAACTGCGGACTATTTGCCTCCGCTTTTATTTCAGTCAGCAGATTTTCCAGATAACGGTCTTCCACTTCCTGACGGCTGGCATTTTGATAAAAACCACAATAAAGACATTTGGTCTGACAAAACGGAATATGAATATATATTGCATGTTTGCCGTCAGCATCCGTTTTTTTCTGTATTGATTCATAATATTTTTTCTGATATTGGCTGCCTGCAATCGGTTCTCCCAATAAACCTGCATGTACCACCCGTTTTGTGCTAAACGCTGAATGTAATGGGTCTTGCGTATCATTTCCCAACAGCGTTATCCTTTTTTCCTCGGACAGTTCCGCCAGATATTTCGTTAATTTCATCACATTGGTTCTCCTCTTCACGACTTTATTTATGAACACCATTCATAAATAATAATCATTATCAATAAGATGTTGATAATATTATCACTATTGATTATCGTTGTCAATATTTTTTTACTTAAACAACACCCACACAAAAAACCTCCAAAGACAAAACTTGTCTCTGGAGGTATCTTTCACCACATCCGCCGCAGAGTAACCGCACACATCACATCCCGGTCATGGCCGCCGCGTTCCAAGACCGCATCACCGGCCAGCGTCCACCCCGGTGAAAACTCATTTTCACCAGTCAGCGACAGCAGCAGATGCGTCTTATCCTGCTATGCACAAAAGGACCATGAAAAAGGTTCAATACCTATTTTCACAGTCCTTTTCACTCATTTGCGGTTATTTGAGTTTGCTCAGAACTTCACCTGCAGACATATTATTGGCCTTCATGTAATCCATGAGTTCCTGATAATCATCCTGCGCTTTTTTGGATTTAAGTTCCGTCAGCTGTGCTTTCAAGGATTTGAGCTCATTGGATTTCTTTTCAATTTTCTCCTCGATTGCCTTAATTTTTTCATCATAATTTGCTTTTCTTGCCATCTTTAAAAACCTCCAAAATCTATTTAATAACTTCTATGCCTTGTTTATTCTACAAAATCAATCAATAATCCTTCTATCTTTTACAATTTCCCAAAAGTATTTCTCCAATATATAAGCAAAAACTTACAAGTGAATTTTTGCTGTCCATACAAGGAATATCGCTTATCTTGCACGAATAGTAAATAAAAATATATGAATAAGGAGCGATCTTTATGACGATGGCAAATAAAGGCGATATCGTCTACGTCAAACGCAGAGGATATCGCCATTTTGGCATATATACAGGAAATCAGCAGGTAATCCATTATTACAAGGAACGCAATCCCCTGCTTTGCGACGGGATTATCACCGAAACCACTTTAGCGGAGTTTATGTCCGACAGTGATACGTTATACGTTCTGAATGGCATCGGCCCATCCGCCAAAAACAATCTTTTTGACTGGATTATCAAGCGGATATTCGATGGCGAAATAACGCCTTTTTCTCCACAGGAAACCATTAGCCGTGCCCGCAGCAAATTGGGGGAACAGGGCTATGACCTGCTGCTCAACAACTGCGAACACTTTGCCTTTTGGTGTAAAATCGGCGTAGCCAAGTCCTCACAGGTCGACGATATTCTCGCCTGTTTTCTTCTGCTCGTTCCACCACCAGACAGGACAAAAATAGAACACCAATAAGGCGACTATTCCTTTCTGCCTGCACAGCCATAATATCTAAGGCCCAGCATGGTGATATCATCCGATTGCGGTGCTGTGCCAGCATGCTGCCGAACAAATTCCCGCATTTTGGCCAAAATATCTTCAATGGACATATGGGGCAGGCCATTCAGCTTTTCCTTAATCTGTCTTTCGGTAAACTGTCTGCCCTGTTCGTCCATCGCCTCGGAAACACCATCAGTATAGAGATAGAGTGTATCCCCCGGCAAGAGGTCAACACTTTGTTGGGTATAGGGCAATTCCATCACCCCCAGCATACTGCATTTCTTTATGGGCAGGAATTCGTAATGGTCATTTCGTCCCAACAGCGACGGGCAATGCCCCCCGCTGACATAGGTAAAGTGTCCGCTTTGCATATCCAATATACCGACGAGAGCCGTCACGAACATAGACGCATCATTATTGCGGCAGAGCTGCTGATTGGCATTTTCGATAGCTGCTGACAGTCTGTCCTGCGTCTTTCCGCGCAAAATACTGTTTTTTAGTACAGATTGGGATTTTGCCATAAAGAGCGCGGCCGGCACACCTTTGCCGGACACATCCGCAATCGTAATGACCAGATGCTTTTCATCGAGCAGATAAAAATCATAGAAGTCGCCGCCCACATTCATCGCCGCATCCATTGTCGCATAAATAGCAAATTCCTTATGCTCCGGAAAAGCCGGGAAAAGATTAGGCAGCATATCTTCCTGAATCCGTGCCGCTACGGATAATTCTGTGCGAACACGTTCCCGTTCGGCTGCAGCATTGGCCAGATTCTCCGTATACTCCTTCAGCGCCATGGTCATGTCATTGAAACATACCGCCAAATGCTCGACTTCGTCGCCGGTATGTATATCCAATTTCTTGTCAAAATTACCAGCCGAAATCTCTTTTGCACCGTCAGCTAAATGGCGGATTGGCCTGGACATACGGCTGGCCATTCTGCCGCTGCCATAAAAAACCAGCAGCAGAATGGGAATCAAGATGAGCCCTGCCCGCAGGAATGAATCATAAAAGACCCGCTGCATGACGTTTTGGAAATAGCCCATTTTCTCCCCCACAGCAGCTCCCACTTCAGCTACCGGATTCAGTATTTCATCATCTTCGATAACCGTTCCCAAACTCCAGCCGGTTGATTTCATCGGTGCAAAAGCCAAATAATAGATATCCCCCTCATAATCCACGGACATAACACCGTTTTCCCCGGCAGCCATACGGCGGGCAGCTTCAGCAATGGACGGATTATTTACATTACGCAAATCCTGCGCGTCCGGTCTTACAGCCAAAAAACCATCTTTTTCCGATGAAAACATCACATTTCCCATATTGTCCAAAACAAAGGTTGTGGATTTTTCGCCTACTGCAGTACTTAAAATTGACTGGTAAATATCCTCTGCACTGTAGCTTATTCCCACAACACCGGCAAAACCGTCTTTATCATAATACGGCATTGCACAACTCAGGGAAACATGTCCATCTGCCCCTTTGGACACATCGGTAAAAACCGGCTTATTGGCCTTTTTTCCTGCTTCATACCAGTAACGCTTCCGCGGGTCATAATGCGAAACAAAATCCTCCCGCACTTCTTCTGATGGATAAATGCTATTCGTTCCGGCATCCGGAGGAATCAAATCCAAACAGATAAGATAGCCATTTTTTGAACCGGCAAAGAACGACGTACGGTACCCTGCATAGGATTTGCTGATGGATTCCAGACCATCAGCAAAATTTGCTGCCAGAGCAATTTCTGCCTGCAGTTCACCATTTCCATCATGAAAATCAGGGCTATAGTGAATATAGGGCTGTCCAGAAACAATATCCGGCACATCACGCGTATTCGGCAGGGTGCGTGGACGATAATTCTCCTTATTTTTTAGGATACGGGAAAGTGTATCGGCCATAAATTCCACATCTTCCCCCACCATATAGAGTTCCCTGTCCAAGTGCAGGGCCTTGCTTTGCGCCACTTCCCTAAGCCTTTCTTTGGCATATTTTTCAGCGTAGCCTTCCATGGATTCGGTCATATAGGAATTCAGTCTGTCTTCCTGCTCCCGCATACTGCTCTGTGCGGCATAAAGGCCATAAAGAGCTACGATACCCACGGCAAGCAAAACCGCAAAAACACCGGCAAAAGAAAGCAGTATCATGCGTCCGCGAATAGACCACTTCATCACTTCACATCCACCGCCAGCACCTTTTCAATGGCGCCCGGCTTTTCCTGAAAGAGTTCGAGCACCAGACCATCCGGAAGCTGCACCCATTTTTCCGGCTTGCCTTCCATGGCATGAACCCCCTCATAGGCAAGCATTTCCTGCAAGGTGGCTGCAAAATCCTGCACCACAATCCCCAAGTGATGTCCCCGGCCCGCAGCCGGGTTATCGGGCGCAGCCACCAGCTGCAGACCGCCTTTTAACCATAACTGCTGCA
>CADBYQ010000062.1:0-644 GCA_902798865.1 Pseudoselenomonas ruminantium
AGTTTACAAGTTTTTGTGTTTATCCCCACTCCAGCGCAACATCCCAATCGACTTCAGGCAAAATGCCATCCCCATGCATCGGCAGGTTCAGCGGACGCAAATCCAGTTCGCGCGGCCGCCATTTATGTATGCCTTCATCTTCTTCCCCGGTCAGATATTGAGGAGCAGATATGCAGGACAACTGGCAGTAGCCCAGGTTGCGAATCCACTCGTCCAGCCTGCTTTCCACCACCAATGTCTGACTCTCCGACATCGCCTTATTTTTTTTGCGTATTCTGGTATTCCCCAACGGGTCGAGCAAAATTTCCCCAGTTACAGCATCCGGCGACAAACCAAAGCCAAACAACTCATCTGTCCCCACACGGCCTAACCGCTCAATCCAAACCAGCATAGCAATCAACTCCTCTCATAATTAGGAGATAAAACTTATCTCAATGTATTATGATTAGACATTTTTTGCCTTAATCCTTCCTTTACGGACGAAAAAAGTAAGCCCCTCCCGCAGGAAAGGCTTACTTGCAAAGCTTATGAAATTACAGACCGGCTTCTTTTTTGAGCACATCTGCTTTGTCCGTGTGTTCCCAAGGCAGGTCCACATCGGTGCGGCCAAAATGACCATAAGCAGCCGTCTGCTTATAAATTGG
>CADBYQ010000062.1:679-16276 GCA_902798865.1 Pseudoselenomonas ruminantium
ACGCAGGTCGAAGTGTTTTTCAACCAGTTCTTCGATTTTTTCTTCAGCAACTTTGTTGGTGCCAAAGGTATCCACCATGACGGAAACCGGGTATGCTACGCCGATAGCATAAGCCAGCTGGATTTCGCACTTGTCGGCCAGACCTGCTGCCACGATGTTCTTGGCCACATAGCGGGCAGCATAAGCGGCACTGCGGTCAACCTTCGTGGGGTCTTTACCGGAGAATGCGCCGCCACCATGACGTGCCCAGCCGCCATAGGTGTCAACGATGATTTTACGGCCCGTAAGACCGGAGTCACCCTGCGGGCCGCCGATAACGAACTTGCCCGTCGGGTTGACGAAGATGCGGGTTTCTTCCTTGAGCAGGTCAGCAGGTACAACCGGCTTAATCACATGCTCGATGAGATCCTTGCGAATCTGTTCCAGTGTCACATCTTCATCATGCTGGGTGGAGATAACAATGGTATCCACAGCCACCGGCTTGCCATCTTCATAGACAATGGTAACCTGCGTCTTGCCGTCCGGACGAAGATAGCCGAGCGTGCCATTCTTGCGAACTTCCGTCAGGCGGCGTGCCAGTCTCTGTGCCAAAGCGATGGGCAGCGGCATGAATTCCGGCGTCTCATTGGTCGCATAACCAAACATCATGCCCTGGTCACCAGCCCCGACAGCATCCGCTTCGTCGAGCTTGCCTTCACGGGCTTCGAGAGCCTTGTCTACACCCTGGGCGATATCCGGGGACTGTTCATCCAGGGATACCAGAATGCCGCAGGTCTTGCAGTCAAAACCGTAAGCGGCGTCGGTGTAGCCGATTTCTTCCACGGTGCTGCGAATGATTTTCGGAATATCCACATGGCAGGTCGTGGAGATTTCACCAACCACATGTACCTGACCGGTCGTTACCAACGTTTCACATGCCACACGGCCCTGCGGGTCCTGAGCGATGATGGCATCCAAGATGCTGTCGGAAATCTGGTCAGCCATTTTATCCGGATGACCTTCCGTAACCGATTCCGACGTAAACAGCATACGTTTCTTGCTCATAATTTTGCCTCCTTATGCATTGAGCTGCTGAAATATCTCGTCTTCCATTGGGCAAAAGGAAAAGGCTCTCATAAATGAGAGCCTTTTATCTTCACTCTCATCTTATAGGCTTCGCCTAAAGGAATTGGCACCGTTTCGCTATTGCGATGGTTGCCGCAGCTTCATTGGGCCTATCCCTCCACTGCTCTGGATGAGTTCATATTCAGCTTTATCGATAGAATGATTTTATCCTATTTTTCCCAAAATGTCAAGAAAAAAGATGAATATGATTCATTTTTAATACTGTTATTCTGTTGGCTTAAATTTTTTGCGGATAATCATTTCAATATGATTTCCCTCAACCGAAACCTGTATATCATCGGCAATGTTCGCCACGATGGACTTTTCCAATTCATCCAGGGCCTCTTCCATTTCCGTATCTTCATCGGCTTTCTTTTCCACATCGTACCGATATTGCTGCAACGACCACATATAAGCATCCGCTGCCATCCCGACACCGCCCATGCTCATGCAATGCATATCACCGGCCGATACCATTGCGCCATCTTTTATATTATAAAGGCTGTCTTCGATGAAATCCTTTATCTTGCCCATGATACCTACAGAGGCTTCATTTCTCTTTTTGGAGGAAGTATCGATAAGCTCCTGCTTTTTATCATAATTCATCATGGCGTCAGCCAAAAGATGCAATTCACAGCTGCCATCCGGCGAGCCTTCCATCCAAAAATCTGCGGAGAAATCCTCCACAATCGCCCGTACCATGCTCATGGTTTCTTCGGCCAAAAGCCGGGCACGGCGGGCGCTGCGCTCACCAAAGCCCATTCCGGCGCTGAAGGACTCGACCTCATCTAAAGCAGCTTCCATGCCATAGCCGAGACTGTTTACCTTAATTTTTGTGGTTCTCATGCCACCATCCCCAATCCCTGTTATTCTTCGATGGTAAGGAAGTCAATAAAGCCCGTCATTTCCAGTACATCTTTTACATCGCTGTTGACATGGGTAAGCTTCATCGAACCCTGTTTCTTCATCCGTTTCTGCGCCAGCAGCAGGACGCGCAGGCCAGCAGAGGCTACATAGACCAGCTCACTGAAATCAAAGGTCAAGTCCGTAACGCCGGCCAGTTCATTCTGCACAACTTTATCCAGTTCGGGAGCCGTAACTGCATCCAGACGGCCAACCAACGCAAGCTTCAACACCGAACCATTTTGTTCTTTTTTAATCTCCATAACAGGTAACCCCTTTCATTTATCGTCACATTATATTATTCGCTTTATTTTTCCATTTTCCTGCATTTTTTTGTTTATGACTGCATCCAAAGTTTCTGATAGCTCTCCAGCTGCCTTACTGTGTGCTGAATGATATTCTTTGCCAGCTGCGGTGAGTTTTCGGTTAAACGCTGCAACGCCGACAGCGGAACCGTCAGCAGCACAGCCTGTTCAGTAAGCACTTCTGCCGACAGGCGACACTTCCGTTTGGGCAGCAGGGCCAGTTCATTAATCCAGCTGGTTTCAATCCGAATATCCAACGCATTATACCAGCCATCGCCGGTTTCCAGGCAGCGTGCCACCTTGCCTTTGACCAAGAAGACTGCATTTTCCTCGATTTCTTTCTCGGCAATACGATCGCCTTCAAAACGCGTACTCAGCTTTGCATCCCGCATGAAGAGTTGAATCAGGCCTCTGTCACATTCCTGCAAGAGCGACAGGCGGGAAATATAATCCTGCAATATCTTGCGGGAATCCTCCGGCGGAATCTGCTGTATCTCCTTCTTCCAGCGATTTTGCAAGCGGGGCAAAAATTCTGCATAGGACAGATTCCAATCGGTCAGCAGCTGCTGCAGAACCAACAGATAATGATTGGCCAGCATACGGATATCGGCATCCGTAAAGAGTTTCTCACGATAAACAAACTTTAACCAAACCTGTCCCTCATCGGCACTAAACCGCAAAGCCAAACGGACATTGCGCACATCCATTGAATTTTGCAGGACAACGCTGCCCTCCAGGCATCCCTTGACTTCCACATAGGTTTTCCCGGATTGGAAGAAATCAACAAAGTTCAAGAAATGGTCAAAATTATTTTCCCAGCTGCCGACCAATGAGGCAATATCCCTACGGGCCAAAGCCGCATAAGGCTTGGAGATGACAAACTGCTGAAATGCCTTTGTGATGATTCCCTGTACAGTAGAACCATCCTCAATCTGCATGCGCATCGGCACCAGACTAGGCTCAGCACCATCCCCTTGGCTGCGCGGCACCAGCAGGCAATACGCCAGATCCTGACATTCATTTGCGCAAATCGGACTGAATATCCAAGGGAATCCTGACGACATAACTGTTTTGACGGGAATCCGTCTTTTCCCCGCCTTTCCGCATATAGGGAACTTTCGGCAACGGCGGAAGTCCGCTTAATACTTTTGACCAATAATCCATCACCGGTTCAGCCCTCTTCTCCGTCATGACCAGGCCGTTATCCCTGCTGGCAGTCGGCTGTATATTCTCCCCCTGCGCCAGGCGGAAAAGATTGTGGATATTCAACCCATTCAATACGGCCTGCACAGCAGTTACAATAACGGCATACTCGTCTGCCCCCGTATGGAGTATCACAAAACGAATCAACAGGTCATGCTTCAGGTCAAATCCTTGACGCATTTCCGTTTCCATAATCTTCCGCAACGTTCCATCCAGTTCATCTTCTGGCACATCCTCCAAATTGCGGAATACAATCGTTGGGAGTTCCCGTCGTTCGGTAAAAACTACCGCTACCGTACGATTGTTTAGGGGGCAGTAATTCAGCCGCCAAGCCTCCTCAACTGCCATCATCTTATTAACGGCCATATTAAATTTCAGCGGAAGAATCTTGCCCTTTATCTTATACAGGGTCTGCAATACGGCCCCTGACGTATTTACATTTGCCTTGGCGCCCAATAAACTTTCCTCGCGGTTATTTAATTCCCGTACATACTGAATGGTCTTGGCAGCCAGGCCGTGCATGCCTTTCTGCGCACCATAAATACACTCCAAAAAAATCTGTGTGGTGCTATCCAGTTCAGCAAATGTCCGTCTTTCATCAGCCATAAGCAATATCCCCCTATTCATCTTAGAAATCAAGTCCTAAGTATCCCACTTTTATTTATTCGCCTATTCGATGAAATATTCCTTTTTTCTAGGAAAAATGACCCGTCAAAAATTTGACAGGTCAAAAACTTAATAGCGCCAAAACTGTTTGGCTTTTTCCTTATCCTTTTTTATCTGCTTCACGAGCTGGTCAACGCCGTCGAACTTCACTTCATCGCGCAGTTTTTCGATAAATTCTACGGCATGAGCTTATCGTAAAGGTCACCTTTGAACTCGGCGATATTGACTTCAATCCGGCGATTACAGCCTTTGAAGGTGGGGTTATTGCCGATATTGGCTACGCCATTATAGCTGTGGCCCTGGAACTTCACCCCGACAGCATAGACACCATTGGGCAGCATTACCCGCTGTTCGCTAATCGCCAGGTTCGCCGTAGGAAAGCCCAAGAGTCTGCCCCGCTCGTCCCCATGAATAACCCGTTCCATCACGGTAAAGGGACAGCCCAAAAAATCGCTGGCCGTATGCAAATCCCCCACCGCGAGCAAACTGCGGACACGGGTAGAACTTACCGGCCGGCCATCGCGCAGGACAGCCGGGCAGATTTCTGCCGTAAAGCCATACGCATTGCCTTCCCGCAGAAGCATGCGCTGCGTGCCTTTGCCCTTGCAGCCAAAGGTATAATTGGGGCCGGTCACCACATAGGAAGGCGCCAGATTCATGCGCAGGATTTCCAAAAATTCTTCGGGACGGCGGCTGGCAAATTCCTTGGTAAAAGGCATGGCAATTAAGATATCCACGCCGAGTTCCTCCAGCCGTTTTTCCCGCAGGATGTTGTTGCCAATCTGCGGCGGCATGGCCTGCGGAGCCAGCACCGACAACGGATGATTGCTGAAGGTAAAGACCACGGACTTGCCACCAATCTTTTGGGCCAGTTCCACTGCCCGGCGAATAATGCTCTGATGGCCGATATGCACGCCATCAAACATGCCGAGCGCCACCGTCAGGCGGGGGTATTTTTTTGTTAAATCAATCAGTTTGTTGTATCGAAAGGCCATTGCAGAAAGCTTTTTCCCGCTTGGGATTCAAATCAAAACGCTGCATACTGCTCAGATACTTATCCGCAGGCAACAGGGCATTGGCACCAGCTTCGGCCAGTTCTTCCAAAGTCAGAGCCGCTTCGGCCGTAAAGTCACCGACTCTGCGCCGCAGCAAAAATGCCATGGTGGCGGAAACGCCCAACGCTTCGCCAATATCCTGACAAAGGCTGCGGATATACGTTCCCTTGCTGCAATCGCAATCAATCAGCAGCATATCGTGGCTGTGTGCCAGTAAATCCAGTCGGTAGATGGTGACTTCGCGGGATGGAACATCCACCTCTTTACCTGCCCGCAATAAATCGCAGGCCTTTTGGCCGTTGATTTTAATCGCCGAATGCGTTGGCGGCGTCTGCTGGATTTTACCGGTGAACTTTTGCAGCACCTTTTCAAGCGTTGACATGTCAAAATCTGACCAGTCAGATTGACATGTCAAAATCTTGCCGGTGTCGTCACCGCTATCGGTGGCAATCCCCAGCTTGATTTCTGCCCGGTAGGTCTTATCCGTAATTTCGAGGTACTCGATAAGGCGGGTGGCTGTGCCCACCGCCACAGGCAGCACACCTGCCGCTGCCGGGTCTAAGGTACCGGCATGGCCTACTTTTTTCGTATGTAGCACACGCCGCACATAGCCCACCACATCATGGGAGCTCATGCCGGGAGGTTTTAGGATATTGAGAAAGCCGCTTACGGGCTTTACCTCCGTCACGATTCAGCCTCCAATACCTGCGTAATGGCCTTGATAAGGTCATTTCTGGCTTCAGCACAGTTCTTTTCAATCGAACAGCCTGCCGCCCGCACATGACCGCCACCGCCAAACTGCAGGGCAATTTTCGTTACGTCAATGCCCTTGGAGCGCAGGCTCACGCGGCAAAGGCCCGGTTCCTTTTCCTTCAAGGTAAAGGCGATATCCACGCCTTCAATGACCCGCACCATGCCGATAAGGCCCTCGGGGGCTTCATGCTCCTGCAGATCGGCATTGTTCAAGCAAATGCCGGCCACCTTGCCATCTGCCAAGAGTTCAATCTTCTGCAGGGCAAAGGCCAGGCTCTGTACTTCCGAAAAGGGACGCTGTTCGAGCGCTTCGGAAATAACATTAGGCTGCGCACCGCAGGCGAGCAAGGCTGCTGCCGTCTGCATGGTTTTCGGCGTGGTATTCGAGAAACGGAACCAGCCGGTATCCATCGCCAGACCCGTATACAGGCACATCGCCATATCCTGCGTGCAAGGTACGCCTAATTCTTCGATTAATTGGTAAATGATTTCGGCAGTAGCGGCCGCCGTTCCATCGAGATAGAGCTTATCGGCCTGACCGTCATTGGTGATATGATGGTCGATGTTGAGGGTTGGGGCGCTAACCGCCTCTTTTACCCGGCCAATGCGGTCAAGGCTCACATCCACCGCTACCAGAAGGTCTGCGGGGATGTTTTGCCCTTCTTCCACTTTCCCTATAAGCTCATATCCCGGCAGCACAGAAAATGCTGCCGGGATATCATCATCGATGAAAACCTGCACCTCTTTGCCCAAAGCCTTGAGTGCATGCATAAGGCCAAGGGAACTGCCGATGGCATCGCCATCGGGGTTCACATGGGCAGTAAGCACAATGCGTTCATGGGCTTTGAGTTCCGCTGCCGTTTCCGTCAATGAAATTTGCATTTGTTTTACTCCTCAGGTGCCGAATCCTTTGCTTTCGCTTCATCTTCGGCCTTGATTTTTAAGAGCAGTTCCTGGATATGCGCGCTGTAATCTAGCGACTTATCCAGCGCAAAGCTCAGTTCCGGGGTTACCCGCAGGCGAATTCGCTTGCCGATTTCCCGGCGGATAAAGCCCAAGCTACTGTTAAGCCCCGACCAGCAAGCCTTCACCTGGGATTCATTTCCCATCAGGCTCACATAGACCTTGGCCTCCCGCAAATCGCCCGTGCATTCCACGGACGTTACGGTCACAAAGCCAATGCGGGGGTCTTTTAATTCCCGCAGGATAATCTGGCTGATTTCCTGTTTCATCAGTTCCTGAACTTTTTCCACGCGCAGCTGTCCCACAGTCACGCACCTCCTTCTACTTCTATGTCAGTCATTATTCCTCGTTTTCTTTGGCAGCCCGTGCTTCCGCTTCTGCCTGACGCTTTCTGGCTGCCTCTTTGTTGGCTTCGTTGATATCCGTGGCAATTTCTTCCATCGTGTAGGCTTCGATGATATCGCCTTCCTTGAAGTCACGATAGTCAATGATGGAAATACCGCATTCGTAACCGGCAGCTACTTCCTTCACCTCATCCTTGAAGCGGCGCAGGGAGTCGATTTCCCCGTCAAACACTTCGATGTTGTCACGGATAATACGAATCTTGGAGTTGTTGTGAATCTTGCCTTCGAGGACATAGGAACCAGCAACAAGCGCCTTGGAGAACTTCATGACCTGGCGGATTTCTACGCGGCCCTGTACAACTTCCTTGTACTTGGGCTTGAGCATACCGCTCATAGCGTCCTTGACGTCGTTAAGGGCGTCGTAGATGACGCGGTAAGTGCGGATATCCACATCTTCCGTATCGGCTACGCGACGGGCATTGGCATCCGGGCGCACGTTGAACGCGATGATGATGGCATTCGAGGCCGAAGCCAGCATAACATCGGATTCATTTACGGCACCTACGCCGGAATGAACCACGCTGACGCGAACTTCATCGTTCTTGTTGAGCTTGAGGAGCGAGCCACAGAGTGCTTCGACAGAACCCTGTACGTCAGCCTTGACCACGATATTGAGGTCTTTGATTTCGCCTTCCTGAATCTGATGGAACAGGTCATCGAGGGATACCTTCTTGCTCTTGATGAGGTTGGTGCGCTGACGTTCTACGCGGGCTTCCGCAATGGAACGGGCCTGTTTTTCTTCGAGCACGGCCAGAATATCACCGGCTGCCGGTACATCGTTAAGACCGAGAATCTCAACCGGCACAGACGGGCCAGCCTTCTTGACGTTGTTACCACGGTCATCGACCATAGCACGAACCTTACCATAGGTCGTACCGCAGACCACGGAGTCACCGATACGCAGTGTACCGTTCTGTACGAGTACCGTTGCCACCGTACCACGGCCCTTGTCGAGCTTGGCTTCGATGATTACACCGCGAGCATCACGGTTCGGGTTAGCTTTGAGTTCTTCAACTTCGGCAACAAGCAGTACGTTTTCCAGAAGGTCATCAATACCAATCTGCTGTTTAGCCGATACCGGAACCATGATGGTGTCGCCGCCGTATTCTTCCGGAACGAGGTTGTGTTCCATGAGTTCCTGCTTCACGCGGTCCGGATTTGCGCCCGGCTTATCAATCTTGTTGACCGCCACGATGATGGGCACGTTAGCAGACTTGGCATGGTTGATGGCTTCGACGGTCTGAGGCATAACGCCGTCATCGGCAGCAACCACGAGAATCGCGATATCCGTAATCTGAGCACCGCGGGCACGCATAGCCGTAAACGCTTCATGGCCCGGCGTATCGAGGAAGACAATCTTCTTGCCCTTGCAGTTTACCTGATAAGCACCGATGTGCTGGGTAATACCGCCGGCTTCGTGAGCGGATACATGAGTATTGCGGATGCAGTCCAAAAGCGAAGTCTTACCATGGTCAACGTGACCCATAACGGTAACAACAGGCGGACGAAGCTTGAGACTCTTCGGGTCATCCTCGATTTCCGGGATTTCCGTCGGGTCTGCATCAGGCGGCAGTTCTTCACAGGTTACGCCGAATTCAGATGCCACGAGAGCAGCCGTTTCGAAGTCGATTTCCTGGTTGATGGTTGCCATTACGCCCATCATAAAGAGCTTCTTCACCACTTCAGCAGCCGTGTAGCTCATCTTGGAAGCCAGATCCTTAACGGCAATCATTTCCGGCAACTTGATGTGCTTCGGACGGGCGATTTCCATCTTCGGTGCCGGCTGCTGGCCGCCGCGCTTGTTGTTACGTCCCTTGCCGCCACGGCGGTCATTATTACGACCATTCCGGTCGTTGCGTTCATTCCGATCGTTACGGCCATTGTTTTTGCCGCCACGACGGTCGTTACGGTCGTTCTTGTCGTTGCGGTCGCGATTGCTCTTGTCATTGCGGCTGCCGCGTTCACCACGGCTGTCGTTGCGCTCATTCCGTTCATTATTATTGTTATTGCGCTCGTTATGACCGCCGCGATTGCCGCCTTCATGATTGCGGTTCTGGCCGTTGCCATGATTATTGCTGCCATTCTTGTGCTGGCCGTTGTCATGCTTTTCGTGGCTGCGGTTCGCGTTCTTATCTGCCGTTTTTGCCTTGGGAGCTTCTTTCACTTCTTTGACTTCCTTAACCTCTTTCACTTCTTTCGGCTGAGCTTTGGGCTTGCTGTCCTTTGCCGGAGCAGTCTTGGCAGCCGGAGCTGCGCCCTTGTTGTAATGCTTTTTCAGTGCTTCACGCTCAGCATCACCGACACTGCTGAAATTATTTTTAACCTGGAAACCGCCTTTCTGCAGGACTTCCAGAACTTCTTTAGTTTCCTTGTTGAATTCTTTGGCCAATTCATAAACTCTTATATTGGACATTAATCCACCCCCGAATTATTTCATAGTGATTCCTCCATCAGCTGGCGAAGTTTTTTCGCAAAGCCATCGTCCAGTAATGCGGCGACAGCGCGGAAATCCTTGCCCAAACATCCGCCCAATGTCTCACGGTCGAGACAATCGGCATAGGGAATCGCGAATTTATCTGCTAATGTAATAAAATTTTTCTTACTTTCTTCAGCGGCATCACCAGCCAGCAGGACAAGTACAGCCTGCTTTTTCTTCACAGCCTGTTCCACGGCAAATGCCCCGGAAACAATGCGGCCGGCCTTCTGTGCCATGCTCAAAAGGTTCGTGATGCGCTGTTCTTTAGGTTTCGCCATATTCAGCCCTCAGCCTTGGGCAGCTCATTTAACTGCTGCTCCAAAAGCTCATATACAGACTTATCAATCTGACTCTTGAAGGAACGCTCTAAGCCCTTGCTCTTGCGCGCAGCGGCAAAGCATTCCAGCTTCGGACATATATAGGCGCCCCGACCGGGCTTTTTCCCCGTGATATCCACGGAGAACTCCCCTTCGGGACTGCGCACGATGCGGATAAGCTCCCGTTTCGGGCGGCTTTCCTGACAGCCCAGGCACATGCGCTGGGGTATCTTCTTGGTTTTCACCTTATTCACCCTCTGCGGTGAAAGCTTCATCGCTTTCCACTTCGACTACGTTCATGTTTTCGTCCAGTTCCTCATCGGCAGCCTGGCTCTCGCTCTTGATGTCGATTTTCCAGCCCGTGAGCTTAGCGGCGAGGCGGGCATTCTGACCTTCCTTGCCAATAGCCAGCGACAGCTGATAGTCAGGAACGACTACGCGGGAAACCTTTTCAGCTTCGTTGACGGCTACGGAGACAACCTTGGACGGGCTCAGAGCATTGGCGATGAACTTCGCCGGGTCTTCGCTCCATTTTACGATATCGATTTTCTCGCTGCCCAGTTCGTCAACGATGGCCTGCACGCGCATGCCGCGGTAGCCAACGCAGGAACCAACGGGGTCCACGGATTCGTCCTTGGACCAAACGGCAATCTTGGAACGGTTGCCCGGTTCACGGGCTACGGATTTGATTTCTACGATGCCTTCCTGAATTTCGGGAACTTCCAGTTCAAAGAGGCGCTTCAAAAGGCCAGGATGCGTACGGGATACCACAACCTGCGGGCCCTTGTTGGTCTTCTTGACTTCCACGATGAACGCCTTGATGCGGTCGCCATGGCTATAAGTTTCCGTCGGAATCTGTTCAGCCGGCGTCAGTACGGCTTCCGTCTTGCCAAGGTCGATGAACACATTGCGGTTTTCCACGCGCTGTACAAGCCCCGTGAGGATATCGCTTTCACGGCTCTGGAATTCTTCATAAATCATGCCGCGTTCAGCTTCACGGATGCGCTGTACAACCACCTGCTTAGCCGTCTGGGCTGCCACACGGCCAAAGTTAGCCGGCGTCACTTCGATTTCGATGACATCGCCCACTTCGTATTCGGGGCGAATGGTACGCGCCTGAGCCAGGGAAATTTCCGTGATTTCATCATCGGTATCCTCGACAACCGTCTTGAGGGCGTACACATGATAATGCCCCGTATCACGGGACAGGGTAACACGAACATTCTGGGCGGAACCAAAGTTCCGCTTGTAAGCAGTAATCAGGGCCTGCTCAATGGCCTCAAATAAAATTTCCTCGTCAATGCTGCGCTCTCTGCTGAGTTCCCGCAGGGTTTCCAGAAACTCCTGCCCATTATCCTTTGCACGCGTTGTTTTTCTTGCCAAAACTATTTTCCTCCCAAATATATAAAGGCAACAGCCTTAAAAATCAATATGCAGGCGAATCTGCGCTGCCTTGCTGAGTTCGATGGTCAGTTCATCATCCAAGGTGAATTTCTCACCATCAAAGCCGGTCAATACACCCGTAAGATTCTTTTTGCCATCAAGTGGCGCATAGAGAGTGACATCCACAGCCTTGCCCTGCTCCCGTACCAAATCCCGGGGCTTTCTGAGTACGCGGTCAATGCCCGGCGACGATACTTCCAAAATATAGGCATCTGGAATGATATCCTTTTCATCCAGCATTACCTCCAGCTTTTCGCTAAGCTCCTGGCAATCCTCAATATCAATGCCGCCTTCTTTATCGATGTAGACACGCAGATAATAATCCGTATATTCCTTAACGTACTCCACATCCACCAGTTCAATGACATCCTGACCGGTCAACAGCTCCTGCACCATGAGTTCCACGGATTCTTCAATATTCTTCGCTGCCATACATCCACCTCCCTATCCGATTTTGCATTCAAACATAAGAGTAAAGAGTGGGCTTGCACCCACTCTTTAACATAAGAATACTTAAATTAACTATTAAAGTATAGCACGCCTTCCGCCCGCTGTAAAGGCTTTGCGGAATTTTTTTACTCAAGCCAGGCATATCCGCGGTGTTCTTCCAGATAGGCCACCAACTTTTCCGCCGGCAAAGGCCGGGAAAAATAGTAGCCCTGTTCATATTCACAGCCCATCTGTGCCAAATGCTGTGCCATATGCTTATCCTCCACGCCTTCGATGATGATGGCCATGTGTTCCTCCTGGAACATGCGAATAACGTGCAGAAGCATATTGCTGTTGCTGCGGAAATATGCCCAAACCAGCTGCATATCAATTTTCACCATCGCAAAGGGCAGCTGAATCACCCGCGTAATATTGGATGTGCCTGCGCCAAAATCGTCGAGCAGAAAACTTACGCCGCAATTCTTCAAACGCTCCATCTGCTCCAACAGAGATTCCATATCCCCAGTCGCCGATTCCGTAACCTCCAGACGTATTTTACTCATGGAAATATGGTAACGGGAGGCAATGCGTTCCAATTCATCGCCCAGATTATAGTTAAGGCACTGGGCAGGCGAAATATTGACCGTCAAAAAATCGATGCCCAACGCGTCCAAATCATGCGCACTGACAAACTGACAGGTCTTGGCAAAAATCTGCCGTCCAAGTTCCATGATGTCGCCATCATTTTCCGCCAAAGGAATAAACTCCTGAGGCGGAATATAGCCAAGTTCCCCATCCTGCAGACGGGCCAACACTTCCAGGGCACTTATGCGTTTTTCCTTGACGGAATACAGCGGCTGCAGGTGAATTTCCAAATTATTATCCCGCAGAGCCCGCCCTAAGGCCGCGCGGATTTTTTCCTGACGCTTAATCTGCGCCTCCAATGCTTCATCCACCGCGTACACCGTGGACATATCGCGCCGGCGTGCCTCGTTAAAGGCTTCTTCCAGGCAAACCTCCACATAGCGTTCATTCTTTTTCGGCACACTTCTGGAGATAAAGACCATATTTATTCCCAACGGAACTTGAACCCCGCCGCTGTCTACCCAGGGATAGCGGAACCGCTCGGTGATTTTCTGGGACATACCCTGCACATCACTGTAATCCAGCGTATGATTGAGCAGTACAAACTGACCATTGCCCAAATAGAACACATGAAAATCTGAAAAATGGGCATTCAGCCATTTGCCTGCATCCTGCAGGCTTTTATACATCGTACTGGCACCATAAAAGGTCTTAAAGGACGCATAATTGCGAATCCCCACTCCAAAGCAGGAAAACGGCTTGTCGTAAAGAATCAGCTCCGACACCATTTCCGCAAAGGCCGCTTTATTGAACACATCCACCATCCGGTCCCGCAAGGAATCCGGATTCTGAGCAGTCAGATAAATAATGAGAATCGCCAGCAAGCTGAAAAAACTGGTCACGAGCGTATTCATAAACGAATGACGCATAATAATTCCCACGGCCAAAATCAGATTGCAGGAAAAAAGCCCTGTCTGCAGTCTGAGGGAAACATCCTTGCGAAAATAAAAAAGCACGACCAAAGAAGCAAGAATATAAAACCAGGTACTGAAGTAAATAGCATTATACCAGCCGAGGTTATGATACCCCGCTACCGGGTCCATGGTAAAAATCGTGCCCGCCCAAGGGGTTACGATTGTCAGCAGGGATACCGCAATTGCCGGCAATGCCATCCCCCAGATATAACGGCGTCCCCATTTTTTCGGGGCATCTACGACTTCGGATGCATAATCAAACAGACTCCAACCACGCGCGATGAAGGCAATGAAATAGGCAATATTCAACCCATAGGATATCGAAAGCGGATATTCCTTCCATACTTCATTGAGTTCGCAGGCTGCAATATCGGTAATCGTCATGACCAGATTCATAATCATGACCAACCAAAAGCTCCGGCTCTGCCGGGTCGGCAGCTGCTGCCGCTCCAGATAAACCATCATCAGAATTAGTTGAACAGGGATTGTAGCCAAAGCGAAATCGTAATTGTAATCACTAAGCCAATTCCACATAAAAATTCCCCTTGTCATCAAATCATATTTTTATAATCTATGATTTCGCCAAGGGGAATTCAATTTCCTGCTATTAATATTTAATTAATGACACCAAAGGCCTGCAGAGCAAGAATGACCATGATGACTGGAGCCACATAGCGGATAACGACCCGATAGAGGCCCTTGCGCGGCATAGCACTGCCATCGGCTTCCATTTCGCCGATAATCCATTCCGGCTTCACGAGCCAGCCAATCAGGATTGCCGACAGGAACGCGATAATGGGCATCATGCAGGCGGTACTGATGTAGTCCATGATATCTAAAAGCTGACCGGTAGAACCATTAGGCAGACCAACTTCCACATAGAACAAGCTGTAGCCCAGAGAAATCACGACCGTTACCACGGTATAGAAAGCACTGGCAATCAGCGTGACCTTCTTGCGGCCGGCATGGAAAATTTCCATCAAGTTTGCCACAATGGCTTCCAACACGGAGATACAGCTGGTAAGTGCGGCAAATATCGCCATCAGGAAGAACGCCGCACCGATGATGATACCGACAATCCCCAGGGAGTTAAACACCTTCGGCAGGGAAACGAACATCAGTTTCGGACCTGCCGCCATGCCTTCCATACCAGAGAAAGCAAAGATGGCGGGAATGATCATCATACCGGCAAGCACGGCCACGGCCGTATCCACAATCGCAATCTGCGATACCGACTGATTGAGGTTTACATCTTTCTTGACATAGGAACCATAGGTAATCATGATGCCCATAGCCACAGAAAGCGAATAGAACATCTGACTCATGGCATCGAGTACAATCTGAATGTACTTGCTGAGCGTCAGCCCCTCAAAATTGGGCAGGAAGTAAATCGCTAAGCCCTGCAAACCCGTACGAACCGTACCATCTGCATCATGCACTTCAAGCGTCAGCACATAGAGCGAAATCAGAATAACCGTAATGAGCAGAACCGGCATGATGATGCGGGAAGATGCCTCAATACCCCGTTCAACACCACGGTAAACAACATAGGCCGTTGCCAGCATAAAGATTGCCGCATAGATGCCCGATTCCACAGGATTCGTGATAAAACCTACAAAGTAATCATCCTGTGCAGCAGCTGCCCCGCCGCCCGTCAGGAAGGTCACCGCATACTTGGTAATCCAACCGCCGATAACCGCATAATAAGTCATAATAATTGCCGGTACGAAGAAGGTCAGAATACCCAGGAATTTCCAGCCCGGCTTCATCGCGCCATAAGCTTTGATGGAACTGAGCTGAGTACGACGGCCAATCGCCAAGTCCGAAGATAACAGCGCATAGCCGAACGTCAAAAGTAAAATCAAATACGTCAGCAGGAAGATTCCGCCGCCATCCTTCGCAGCAAAATACGGAAACCGCCAAAGATTGCCCACGCCGACAGCGGAGGCGGCGGCAGCCAGCACGAAACCAAGCTGACCGGAAAAGCTGCTGTCCTTGCTTTTTTTCTCGTTCATAT
>CADBYQ010000063.1 GCA_902798865.1 Pseudoselenomonas ruminantium
TTTTGTTCTACATAGTTTTTGAGGAATTTACCTTCAGCAGCAAATCCGCAATCTTGCCAGCCTTGGTGAGTCTTGGTGCCCGCATATGCTGCTCAATAACGAGCAGTCCTCCCTGCAGCCATTTTTTCGGCAGGGTCATGCGCTGATTCCACTTCCGCAGTACATCCTGCCCGCGAACTTCATGGCCATAATGATGCGGAAGCATTTCTGTCGGCGTTTCTCCCTTGCCCAAATCATGGACAAGACCACAGAAACGAGCCAGCAGGGAATCCGTCTCTGCCGCCACCGTATCCACAACCAGCATGGTATGTTCAAATGCATCTCCTTCCGGATGAAAGGCTTCCGGCTGAGTCTTGCCGATTAGCTTGGCCAGTTCGGGGAAGGTCACTGTCAAAAGGTCTGTTTCCTGCAGGGCACGGAAAAAACGTGAAGGTTTCTCCGTCATCAAGGCCCGCTTGAGTTCCTGCAGAAGCCGTTCAGCCGGTTCCTCTGCCAATTCCTCCCGGCAGGCGTGCATTGCCGTTTTGGTTTCTTCTGCCAAGGTGAAGTTAAACTCTGCAGCCTGCCGGGCAGCTCTAAGCGCCCGCACCGGGTCTTCTGCAAAGTGATGGGACACGGGGCGGATTATGCCCTGCTCCACATCGCTCCTTCCCCCATAAAAGTCAAAAATCTCTCCTGAGGGCAGTTCCATCGCCATGCTGTTGATGGTGGTATCCCGGCGGTATAAATCTTCTTCGAGTGTTACATCTTGGCCATACTCCACCACAAAACCGCGATAGCCTGCCCCCTGTTTTTCTTCCTTGCGGGCAAAAGCCACTTCGGCATGATGTCCATCCATCTCCACGAGATACACGGGAAAAGCCTTGCCAACTCTAGGTGCTTTAGGAACTACCTGTTGAAATTTTTCCTCGTCAATGCCGACCACCATATAGTCCTTGTCGTGGGCGGGCACCTGACGCAAAAAATCCCGCACCCAGCCGCCCACGATAAATACGCGGGCGCCTGCAGTGCGGACTCTATTTACAAATTCGTTTTCAGTCATCATTTACTTCATCTGTCATTCACAATATGCGCGCCACGGGTATCCAAATCCAGCAGCAAAAAGTCCGGCAGCAAAGCCAGCAGCAACTGCTTCTTCCACATGGCGGCGCTGCAGGCAATAGGCAATAAGACATGGCCCGGCACCACTCAGACTGGCGCCTAAGGCACCTGCCTTTTTCGCGGCACTGAACACATCATACATGCCGGGAATCAGTTTTGCCCGATATGGCTGATGCAGGGCATCTTCAAACACATTGCGCAGGAATTTTTCATTACCCTTGCAAAGAGCTGCTACAAGCATACCGACACGCCCGATATTATTGATAGCATCCTTCATGGACACTTCCTTGGGCAGAACTTCCCGTGCCTTTTTCGTGGACAAGGGGAAATTCGGCACCGCCACCACGAGTTTTAACCGCATCTTGGGAATCAGCGTAAAGCACTCCACATCGCCGCGGGTCACCGTGCTGACGGTAAAACCGCCATAAATGGCCGGTGCCACATTATCCGGATGCCCCTCAATCTCGGTTGCGAACTGCAAAAGTTCCCGACGGGTAAAGCGGTTGTTAATCAATGCGTTAGCGCCCTTCAGCCCCGCTACAATGGCCGTAGCACTGCTGCCTAAGCCACGGGACAAAGGCACATGATTATCCATATGGATAATTGCGCCCTTATAGGTGTCAGACATACCTGCTTTTTTGAGCAGATACTGCACCGACTGCCAGACGATATTGCGCTCGTCACGGGGGATGTTTTCGGCGCCGGCACCGTCAATTGTTATACGGCAGCCGGGAGCCTCTGTCAATCTTAACTGCAAGTCATTGTAGACCGTACAAGCCAGCCCAATGGAATCAAATCCCGGCCCGCAGTTGGCACTTGTTCCCGGGACTCTAACCCAGATGCTGCGACTATCCACTGACTTACCCCCGTTCCTGCTCAACACGAATGACACTGCGAATTTCATCTACCACGGGCAAAGCTTTGAGCGCCGCCAAAGCCGCCTCAATCTGCGCATGCTCAACACGGTGGGAAATCGCCACGATTTCGGCATGGTCAACGATGTTCCGATGCGTCTGGATAACGGATTCCAAACTTACGCCGGCATTGCCGAAAGCTGTAGCCACATAGCCCAATACACCGGGCTTATCGTCTACGAGCAGACGCACATAGTAGGAAGACTCCGTCTTATCAATGGGGCAGATGGACTTTTCTTCATAGCAGGTGCAACGTACCCGGCCAAAGTTATCATGCAGGATATCGCGGGAAGCGTCAATCACATCCGCAACAACTGCCGATGCCGTCGGCAGGGAACCGGCGCCCTGACCATAGAACATGGCATCGCCGATAGCATTGCCCTTGACAAAGATGGCATTGAACACGCCATTGACCGCAGCCAGCGGATGTTCCTTGGGCAGGAATACCGGATGTACCCGCACATCTACACCATGCTCTTGCGTTTCCTTGCCCACAGCCAAAAGCTTGATTACATAGCCCAAATTCCGGGCATATTCGATATCGTCCGGGGTAATCTTCGTAATACCTTCTACGGACACATCTTTGAGTTCCACACGGGTATTAAAGGCCAGCGAGGCAAGAATAGCCGCCTTGCGCGCCGCGTCAAGACCATCCACATCAGCAGACGGATTGGCTTCCGCATAGCCCTTTTCCTGTGCCTCTTTCAAGACGCTGGCGTAATCGCTGCCGCATTCCGTCATTTTCGTGAGCATATAGTTGGTCGTACCATTCACAATGCCCATGATTTCCGTAATCTGATTGGCCGTCAAGCACTGCTTGAGCGGCGTGATGATGGGAATACCACCGCCGACACTGGCTTCAAAGAGGAAGTCCACATCCTTTTCTTCGGCTTTGGCAAACATTTCCTTGCCGAACTGGGCCACGACATCTTTATTGGCGGTCACGACATTCTTGCCGGCTTCCATAGCCCGCAGCATATAATCCTTGGCGGGATTGAGTCCGCCCATCAGCTCGACGACAATTTCGATTTCGTCATCATTCAGGATGTCCTCAATCTTATCCGTGACCTGATAGTTCGCCAAAAAGGGGCGCACCTTACTGCAATCGCGCACGAGAACTTTTTTAATCATCAGTTCTGCTCCCACGCGCTCGGTAATCTGCTGCCGATTCATCTCCAGCACTTTAATCACGCCGGAGCCAACAGTCCCGGCTCCCAACAAGCCTATCTTAATAACCTTCTGCATACGGTACACCCCTTTTCAACTATTCAATTAAGCCTGACCCAGAACTTCCAGACGCTTCACACCATCCACCATGCGCAGCTTATCGAGCAAAGCTTCGAGGTCTACGCTGAGGTTCATGGTTTCGATGGATACAGTAGCATTGGCCACGCCCTGCAGGGGAATGCCCTGATTGATGGTCATAACGCTGCCGGAATCCTGCGAAATCGTATTCAGGACACTGGAAAGTACGCCCTTCTTGTGTTCAAGCAGGAACGTCAGGGTGACAATCTTATTCTGGCTGGCTTCGTAGAAGGGGAACACATAATCCTTGTACTTGTAATAAGCACTGCGGGACAGCTCCATTTTCTCCACGGCTTCGTTGATGGTACGGGCATCGCCACGTTTGAGCATTTCTTTTACTTTGATGGTTTTCTTGATTGCTTCCGGAAGAATTTCTTCACGGACGAGGAAAAATCCGCTTTTCTGATCGTTCATATATTACGCCTCCAATGGATAATTTTCTACTGACAAAAGATAGTATACCACACTATGTATACATTTGTCACTTAAAAATTTTACAACTATCAACAAATTCAGCGTTTTGCCGCCTGAATTTTGCTTTCTGTGCCCTTCAGCAGACGGCCAATGTTACTGTGGTGACGGACAATGATGAATACCGCCGCTAACACGCCAAAGAGAATAAATTCCAAAGAATAATCCATCAGCCAGGCCAATAACGGTACGCAGGCTGCCGCCACAATGGAGCCCAAAGACACATAGCCTGTGACCTTTACAATAGCCAGCCACAGTAAAAATACAATCAGAGCCGGCAATGGCATCAGCATGACCATTACCCCCAAGCCCGTAGCCACGCCCTTACCGCCCTTGAATTTCAGGAACAAGGAGCAGGAATGACCCACAATGGCTAAGATACCGCAGACAATCATAAAGACCGGCGTGCCCACGAGCAAAGAACCCAGATAAACACTCACAGCACCTTTGGCAAAGTCCAGCAGGAAAATGGAAATGCCTGCCGGCTTGCCGAGCGTACGCCAGGCATTGGTAGCGCCAATGTTATGGCTGCCGTGTTCCCTGAGGTCTGTATGCCAGATGGCTTTGCCCAGCCACAGACCGTTGGGAATAGAGCCCAGAAGATAGGAGAGAATCCCTGCTATCAGCATATTCTCCATCAATAATCCTCCTCCTCATCGCGCGCACGCACAATCAGGCGCAGAGGCGTACCCTCAAAGCCATACATTTCGCGCAGACGGTTTTCGATAAACCGCAAGTAAGAGAAGTGCATGAGTTCCGGGTCGTTGACGAAGATGATGAACTTCGGCGGCTTGATATCGGCCTGGGTCATAAAGAGAATCTTGAGCCGGTGGCCACGGTGCATCGGCGGCGGGTTGATGGAAACCGCATCACGGATGAGCTCGTTGAGCACGCTGGTCTTGATGCGCATGGACTGCTGTTCGGCCACATACTTCACGAGTTCCGTCACACGGCCAACACGCTGACCGGTCAGAGCCGAAGCATAGAGCACCGGTGCATACTGCAGGAAGCCGATTTCCTCGCGCAAATCTTCGGTAAAGCGCAGGGTTGACTTGTCATCCTTTTCGGGATAGATATCCCATTTGTTGACGACAATCACCACGCCCTTGCCGGACTCATGGGCATAACCGGCAATCTTCTTATCCTGCTCGGTGATGCCTTCAAAGGCATTGATAACCATGAGGACAACATCGGCACGGTCAATGGCACGCAGGGAACGCATCACGCTGTAACGCTCCACCGGTTCATCAATCTTGCCGCGGCGGCGCATGCCAGCCGTATCAATCAGCATAAACTTCATATCGTCCTTGACGAAGTGGGTGTCAATGGCATCACGGGTCGTGCCGGCAACGTCACTGACGATAACGCGTTCTTCACCAAGCAGCTGATTGACGAGGGAAGACTTGCCCACATTTGGACGGCCGATAACGGCAATGCTGATTTCATCCTCGTCCTTTTCTTCGGGCACTTCTTCGGGGAATGCCGCTACAATAGCATCCAACAAATCACCCAGATTCATGACATTGGTTGCCGACAAGGGAATCGGGTCACCTAAGCCCAGATTGTAGAACTCATAGATGTTCATTTCGAGCTGGGGGCTGTCAATTTTATTGACACCTAAGATAACCGGCTTTTTGGTATTACGCAAAATCTTGGCCACTTCTTCATCAGAAGTCGTAAGACCAGCTCGGCCATCTACCAGGAAAAGGATAACATCCGCTTCTTCCATGGCGATTTCCGCCTGGCTGCGCATGGATTTTAAGATATGGTTGCTTTCATCGAATTCGATACCGCCGGTATCAATCATGGTGAACTCATGGTTCAGCCATTCTGCATCCAAATAAATTCTGTCCCGGGTAACGCCGGGCATATCGTCAACGATGGAAACGCGTTTCTTGCCAATCTGATTGAACAGGGTGGACTTGCCCACATTCGGGCGTCCTACTATGGCAACGATAGGTTTGCTCATTGTCAGCCTTCTTTCTTCTAGTTATTCCACAGGCTTCGTATAGCCTGCATTGCTCTGCCAGGTATAGGCAGTTTCGCCGCTGCGGTTCTTATGATAATTTGCCCAGTCGGTAAGCGCATGATAGTAATCGGCCCCGCCCTGTACCGGCTCTACGCGGATATTGGGGAAATGCGTGGCAAATTCCTGCAGGGTCATATCGTCAAGGAAGATATCCTCCCCTGCTCTAAGTGCCGGTTCAGGAATAATCAACGCCTGCCGCTTATCCGCCTCTGGCATAGACCGCAGCGTATCAATAATATCCTTTGCGGTCAACAACCCCGATACGTTGACCGTTGAACCAAAATGTTTGTTCTCTACCGGCACAATCCGCACCTGCAGATTTTTGACCTGCAAGGATTTCGCCAGCTGTTCCATTACTGGCGCAACAGAGGTTCCCGTCACCACATCAATCACAAAGGGCTCGTCATAGCCATTTGACATGTCAGAATTTTGACTTGTCAAATTCCAGTCATTGATAAAGCTGCGGGTCAGGCCAATGCCGTTATCGAGCTGCGGAAAGCCGTCATAGAATTCGGTTGGCGGCACTTCGCGGCCTGCTAGGAAATAGAATTCATCCCCTAAGTACAGGAACGTACGCCCCTCTTCCTGCTGGAACTTCTTCTGCCACTTCTCCACCATATCGATGACTCTCGCGGCACCTTCGCGGTCAAACTGTTGCAAGGGATAGGGGTCTGTGCGATACTTCGTGATGCCCACAGGCACAATGGCCATGGACAAGGCATGAGGACGGCGGGCGGCGATTTCGCGAATGGAACGCTCCAATTCCTCACCATCGTTGAGTCCCGCACAGAGCACAATCTGCGTATGGTATTCGGCGCCGGCCTTTTCGAGATTTTCAAGCTGCTCGGTAATCCGCGCCGCCCCCTTGCAGCGCAGCATCTGTGCCCTGAGGTCCGGATTCATGCACTGCACCGACACATAGAGCGGTGACAGATGGAACTGCTCGATACGCTTGAAATCTGCCGGTCCCATATTGGTCATGGTCACAAAGTTACCATAGAGGAAGGACAGGCGGTAATCATCATCTTTTATCGACAAGCTGTCCCGCATATCCGGGGCAATCATATTGACAAAGCAGAAATAGCAGTTGTTGGCACATTTGCGGATGCCGTCAAATACGGCCGACTCGAATTCCACACCCAGTTCTTCATCAAAGTCCTTATCAAAGGAAATGATTTCCCGCTCACCATCAGCGTGCTCTATTGTCAGGTCGATTTCTTCATCGGCCATGGCAAAGCTTACATCAATGATATCCCGCAGGGGCTGCTCGTTGATGGCGATGATTTTATCACCGGGAACCAGCTCCAGTTCCTCGGCCAGACTCCCCTCATTTACTCTGGAAATTATCCCAGCGTATTCTCTGCTCATACATCTTCTCTTTCATTCTAATTCTAATTAAACAAAGGAGTGATGGAAAACATCACTCCCCTGAGTTTATTCTGTTTATTTAGCGAAGCTATTAGTTAGCTTTCGTGATGGACAGCGAAATGCGTTTACGCTTCGTGTCGATGCGCAGAACCTTAACCTTAACTTCATCGCCAACATGAACAGCTTCATCAGCACGTTCAATGCGCTTTTCAGCCAGTTCACCCATCGGAATGAGGCCATCGAAGCCCGGTTCGATTTCCATGAAAGCACCGAAGTCCGTCAGTTTGATGATTTTGCCTTCGATGATGTCGCCTTCCGCATACTTTTCAGCATTGTCGAGCCAAGGATCACGCATGGTGTCTTTTACGGACAGGGAAATGCGCTTTGCTTCCTGGTCGATGCTCTTAACGTATACATCCAGTTCCTGACCAACTTCGAGAACATCAGACGGATGCTTCACGCGGTTCCAAGCCAGGTCGGAGATATGAGCCAGACCATCTACGCCGCCGATGTCAATGAATGCACCGTAGTCAACGATACGCTTAACCGTACCGCGAACAATGGTATCAGCCTGCAGCGTGGAGAATACTTCGTCTTCCTTCTCAGCGCGAACAGCTTCGAGGAGCTTGCGGCGGGAAAGAACCAGACGCTGCTTGTGTACATCGATTTCAATGATTTCGCATTCAACCGTCTGACCAGCATATACGGACAGATCTTTTACGAAATGCAGTTCCATCTGGGAAGCCGGGATAAAGCCACGGAGACCATTTACGGAAGCTACGAGACCGCCCTTAACTACCTGATTGATGGTAGCCTGTACCGTTTCACCACGTTCCATGATGGCTTCCATTTCCTTCCAAGCAACCATGCGGTCAGCCTTAACCTTGGAGAGGATGCCGCCGTTGTCACCGCCCAGGGAAACGATGTAAACATCGATCTTGTCGCCAACTTTTACTACGTCCTCAGCGGACTCCGGAGCCGGGTAAGCCAGCTCGCGCTTCGGAATAGCAATTTCCTGCTTGTATCCGATATCAACATAAGCCTCGTCGCGCGAAACCTGGATAACTTCACCGGTTACAACGGTGCGTTCCTCGATATTCGGCATTGCGTTTTCGGCCTCTGCTAAGAGTTCTTCCATATTCATCTGTTCTGACACTTTTTATATACCTCCTTGATAATCCAGTCAGGCGTTGAAGCGCCCGCTGTAATACCAATTTTTTCAATTTTATCAAACCACTCGTCCTGCAGTTCCTCCGCAGTTTCGATATGGTAAGTTAAGCATTTTTCTGCACAAATTTGGGCAAGCCTTGTCGTATTTGCGCTGTTCTTGCCACCGATAACCAACATCATGTCAACCTGCGCGGCTAAATCCAGCGCTGCCTTCTGCCGTTGGTCTGTAGCTGTACAAATGGTTCGTTGTATATGAACATCCCTGGATTTCTCCAATAAATGCATAACAATACTCTTGAACTTGTCACCGGAAAATGTCGTCTGACAAACAACCCCCAGCTTCGCACAGGAATCCAAGGCATCTGCCTCTTCCTCTGTTTCGATGACTACAGCCTGTCCGCCTGACCACTCAAAAATACTGCGTACCTCAGGATGTTTCTTCTCGCCGACGATGACCACTTTGCGCCCGCTATCAGCCAGTTTCTTAGCCGAAAGCTGTGCCTTTTTCACATGCGGACAAGTTGCGTCCACCAAATTCAGGCCACGTTGCTCTGCTTCTTCATAAACTTCCGGTCCCACACCATGAGAACGGATAATCACCGTACCTCTATCCATTTCTGCTAACGCATCTACCGTGCCAACGCCCTCAGTTTTCAGACGTTCCACCACTTGGGGATTATGGATAATCGGTCCTAATGTCGAAGAAGTACCATCAGCGGAAGCATTTTCCTGCGCAATGGTTACAGCTCGTTTAACGCCGTAACAAAAGCCAAGATAATCTGCTAAAATGACTTCCATACATCAACCACCACTATTTTATTATGCAAAAACAGTTATACTTTCAGCCCGTTTTCACAATCTAACATACATAATAGCATAGCAAACCATTGTTTGGCAAGAAATTTTTTAAACAATTCTTTCAGAACAGGATATTTTCTTTATTTTAAGCTCTTGGCATAGCCAATTTTAACGCATCACCGATAGTTTCCGCCCCATAAAGCCTTATTCCTTTAACATCCTTAGCCAGCTGGCGGTAATTTTTCATGGGCAGGACAACGTGCTCAAAACCTAAGCGTTTGGCTTCGTTAATGCGTACATCAGCCTGACCTACCGCCCGAACCTCACCGGACAGCCCCACTTCCCCGAAAACTATTGTCTTGGGACGGATTTGCCGGTTGGCAAAACTCGATGCCATAGCCACACAAATGCCTAAGTCCGCGGCAGGTTCATCAATTTTTATCCCGCCGGCAACCTTAACATATACATCACAGGCCCCCACCTGCAGGTGGACGCGCTTTTCGAGTACCGCAAGCAGCAATTGGATGCGCTTGATATCCACGGAATCGGCCGTACGGCGTGGCGGCACATAAGGCGTCGGTGCAACAAGCGCCTGCAATTCCACGAGCAATGGGCGTGTACCTTCCACGGTGGGGATAATCACCGTACCGCTATCCCCCTCCCGGTCCGACAGGAACAATTTGGACGCATCCGGCACATCCACCAGACCGATCTCGCGCATTTCAAACAGGCCCAATTCATTGGTACTGCCGAAACGATTCTTGACCGCCCGCAGTACGCGGTATTCGGCGTTGCGCTCACCTTCAAAGTAGAGTACCGTGTCCACGATATGTTCCAGCACCCGCGGCCCGGCCAGATTGCCTTCCTTCGTCACATGACCGATAACAAAGGCGGCAATGCCCTTGCCCTTGGCAATGCGCAGGATATCCACGGCACATTCCCGCACCTGGGATACACTGCCTGGCGCACTCTGCACCTCCGGCTTGAATACGGTCTGAATGGAGTCGATGACCAAAAGTTCCGGCTTGGTATTTTCGATATGCGCTTCAATCGTTTCCATATTGGTCTCGCTGACCACATAGAGCTTATCGGCAATAGCGCCCAGCCGGTCACCGCGCATACGCACCTGACGGGTACTTTCCTCGCCCGTAACATAGAGAACGCTACGGCCGGCACGCGCCACATCAGCGCAGACCCGCAGAGTCAGACTCGATTTGCCCACGCCGGGGTCACCGACAATCAGCACCATCGAGCCGGGAATAACTCCACCGCCCAAAACTCGATCGAGTTCCTCCGAGCCCGTGGCAAAGCGGGGCAAGTCCTCAATGGCGACCTCGCCAATGGGCTGGGGCTTTTGCGCATCCGAAAGGCCCAGCCGCAAACCGCCACCAGAAGAAGTGCCGCCCGCTTCCGGAGCGACCACTTCTTCCACCATCGTATTCCAGGCCCCGCAGCCCGGACATTTGCCCAGCCATTTAGGCACTTCATAGCCGCAATCCTGACAGACAAAGACCGTCTTTTTCTTTTTGGCCAAAATAATTCCTCCGAATCCTATCCTCTGCCGAGGATTTTTTTACAAAATCTGATGATATGACGGCCCAGCCAGACAATAGCCCAGAAAAAGTTCGTGCCAAAGTTCAAAAGCCGGCTCCCCAAACCTGAAGGCTGCAGCTGATTTTTAGGCATTGACCTTCTCCTTTACCGCTTTGGAGCGCACTGCTTTGCGCGGCATCTTCTTGGTAAATTCCAGCTCCTTGCCATTCTTGCGGATGGCAATGGTATCTCCCGCCTTGAACTTGCCCGCCAACAGCATTTCCGCGATTTCATCCTCCACAAGCTTTTGAATGGCACGTTTTAAGGGACGGGCACCAAATTTGAAATCCGTACCTTCGTCCACGAGTTTTCCTCGGGCAGACGGACTGATTTCCAGCTGAATATCCTTTTCCTGCAGGCGCTTTTTGACATCCTGCAACAGAATATCCACGATTTTCGTCAATTCCGGGCGGCCTAACGGATGGAATACCAACTGCTCGTCCACACGGTTCAAAAACTCCGGCTTAAATACACGTTTTACCTCATCCAATACCCGCTTTTCCGCCGCTTTTTCTGCCGCCTGCTGTTCATCTTTCTCATTCACGGCAAAGCCCATAACACCAGTGCTTTGCTTTAAGAGATTGGCTCCGGCATTGGACGTCATGATAATCACGCTGTTGCGGAAATCAACGGTACGCCCCTGCCCATCGGTCAAGCGGCCATCATCGAGCACCTGCAGCAGAATGTTGAACACGTCGGGATGGGCTTTTTCGATTTCATCGAGCAGGATAATGGAATAGGGCTTCCGGCGCACCGCATCGGTGAGCTGACCACCCTCCTGATAGCCGACATAGCCCGGAGGCGCCCCCACCATACGGGAAACCGTATGCTTTTCCATATACTCGGACATATCAAAGCGGATAATCGCGTCTTCGGAACCAAAGAGGTCCGGGCAAGCTCGGTCTTGCCTACGCCGGTCGGCCCCAAAAACAAGAAGGAACCAATCGGACGTTTGGGGTCTTTTAAGCCCGAACGCGCCCGGCGAATGGCCTTGGCAATGGCTTTGACCGCTTCGCTTTGACCGATAACCCGCGCACCTAATATCTTTTCCAGCTTTAGAAGTTTAGCCGATTCGGATGCGGCAAGCTGGCTTACGGGAATTCCCGTCCACTGGGCAGTTACCGCCGCAATATCCTCGGCCGTCACCGTAATGTGATTTTTGCCCTTCTTCTCCCATGCCTGCTGTTTATCCGCCAATTCTTCCTTTAACTGCTGTGATTTATCCCGCAAGCTCGCCGCCCGCTCATACTCCTGGGCGGTGATGGCCGCATCTTTTTCAATCAAAGTCTGATTCAGTTCCTCACGCAGGTTCTGAATGGCTTCCGTAGGTGCCACCTGCCCCATGCGCACTTTGGAGGCCGCTTCGTCCATCAAATCAATCGCCTTATCCGGCAAAAAGCGGTCGGTAATATAGCGGTGAGACAAACGCACTGCCGCCCGAATAGCCTCATCTTCGATGGTTGCCCGATGAAATTCCTCGTATTTGCTCCGCAGGCCAAACAGAATTTTCTCTGCATCTTCCACCGTGGGTTCTTCCACCATAATCGGCTGGAATCTGCGAGACAGCGCCGCATCTTTTTCAAGATACTTCTTGTATTCGTCCAAAGTGGTGGCACCGATAATCTGAATCTCGCCCCGCGAGAGCGCAGGCTTTAAGATATTGGCGGCATCCAAAGAACCTTCACCGGCACCCGCACCGACCAACGTATGCATTTCGTCGATAAAGAGAATGATATTACCGGCCCGCTGAATTTCTTCAATCACGCCCTTCAAGCGTTCTTCAAATTCACCGCGGTACTTGGCGCCGGCTACCAACGATGCCATCGACAGGGACATGACCACTTTATCCTGCAGCATATAGGGCACAGTACCCTCGACAATACGCTGGGCCAGGCCTTCGGCAATCGCCGTCTTGCCCACGCCCGGCTCACCTAAGAGCACCGGGTTATTCTTCGTACGGCGGGAAAGAATCTGTATGACCCGCTGAATTTCCGTTTCCCTGCCCACCACGGGGTCCATCTGGGATTCACGCGCCATTTTATTGAGGTCGCGGCCGTATTTTTTGAGAAGCGGCGTATTTTCACGCCCATGACGTCCCCGCTTTGGCCCTTCCTCCGGCATTTCGCCATCGGGATGCTGGGCATCAATTCGGTCCATGACCTCGTCCTGCAGGGCATCGGGATTAACGCCCATAAGTTCCAATACCTCTACAGCGGCCCCTTCGGTTTCCTCCAGCAGGCTCAGCAGGATATGCTCCGTGCCAATATAGTTATGCCCCAGACTTTGGGCTTCTTCAAAGGCACCCTCCATCACCCGCTTGGCGCGCGGGGTGTAATAGGGATTATCCGAAGGATATTCCGCCTCCTGCGAGGCAATGCGCTTCACCTGAGCCGCCGCCTGTTCAAAGCTCATCCCCAGTGCGCCCATTGCCTTGGCTGCCAGCCCTTCCCGCTCGTGGAGAAGGCCCAGCAATATATGTTCCGTGCCGATGTAATCCTGAGCCAAATCCCTTGCCATATACTGCGCAAATTCAATGGCCTTGATTGCACGGCGCGTAAAGTGATTTCGATAATCCATGATTATTCCTCCAGGCTCACCTGATGTTCCTCAATAATGCGCCGCATATGCTGAGCCCGCAATCTGTCGACTTCCGCTTTCGAGAGATTTTCATTTGCGGCCAGGTTCTGCAAAAAGCTCGTGCGGCTGGCAAGGAGCATCTGCCCATAACATTCCGGCGCCACGCCCCGGATAAGTTTCAAATCCATGCCCAGACGCAAGCGGGACAGCAGTTCCAAGACTTCTTTTTCCGACAGCAGACGGGCATAGGAGAGCGTACCAAAAGCGCGCCAAACTTCGTCTTCGAGCCGTTCCTTCATGTAAAGGGCCAGCGCCTTCCGCGCCCGGCGTTCATGGGCCACGATTTCCGTAACCGCGCCCCGCAGATTGTCGATAAGCTCCTGCTCTGAATAGCCAAGCGTCAGCTGATTGGCAATCTGGAACAAACAGCCAGGCTGCTCCTTCTCGTCACCAAACAACGGACGCACCGCAAGCCCCAGCTGTGGGGAAATATTGATGATGTTGCTGACATTGCGGGTAAAGACCAGTCCCGGCAGATGCAATAACACGGCCGCCCTAAGCCCTGTTCCCAAGTTTGTCGGACTTGACGTCAAATAGCCCATCTTTTCATCAAAGGCAATATCCAGCTGTTCTTCCAAAATATCGTCGATGGCAAAAGCTTTCTTCAGCGGTTTGGCCAAATCCAACCCTGCCGTTATGCACTGAATGCGGATATGGTCGTCCTCATTGACCATCAAGCTGATATCCTGTTTTTTCGTGAGATACACTGCCCGATGCTGCGGGCTGCGCAGCAACCGTTCACTGATTAACTGTTTTTCGCGCAAAACCTCCCGCTGCAGTGGCGAAAGTTTTTCCATTTCCATGACGAGCATTGGTTCTTCGGTTACAGCCTGCAGCGCCGGAATTGCCCCTGCGAGCCGTTCTTCCACCTTGCCCAGTTCATGGAGGTCAGCCCGATTCGGGAAGGGAATATCGCGCAGATTGCGCGACAGCAAAATTCTGCTGGCCAGTACCACATCATTATCCGCGCCCTCCGGCTGCAACCAGCTCAGGCGGTTATCCTGCAATATTGCTTCACGCATTTTCTCTGCCCCCTTCCTTGGCGGCCAGTTCCTGTTTCATGGCCCGTATCTTGTCCCGCAGTTCAGCAGCCTTTTCGTATTCTTCCTGTTCCACACAGGCCTTTAACTGCTGCTGAAGCAAGCTGATGTTCTGCTTCAGTTCCAATGTGCCACCGCTGCGATGCGGAATTTTGCCCCGATGCACACTCGAACCATGAATTCTGCGCAAAATCGGCTCCAACTGCTGACGGAAGGTGGCATAGCAGGCAGCACAGCCGATTTTACCCGTCTGGCTGAAATCCTGGTAGCTCATACCACAACGCGGGCAGACCAATTCGCCTGCCGCATTCGTGCCTCGATTTTCTTCTGTTGGTACATTGTTGGCACTATTGAAGATGCCCCGCAGAAAATCATCTACCGATACATGACGCTTATCCTGCTGCGGTACACCGGCAAATTCACTGTAACCTGCCGCACAGGACTCACATAAATTCTTTTCCACCCGGCCGTCAGGGCCAATCTGGGTGATATGGACTACCGCCTCATGGCGGCCGCAATCATCACATAACATACATATCCCTCTTTCCTTACGAGAAGTTTTCCAAGGTCAGCAGCATGGTCTTAAGCATCCGCACCCGTTCTTTGTCCGTAATGCTCTCCGACTGGAAGATAGACACGACAAACTGCATCATCAGGGACGCTTCCCGTCCCGTTATCATCTCATGCTGCAGGAGATATTTAATCATGGACTGCACCACCGGCAGTTCCGTATCCGTTTTAATCGCCGCAAGCATGTCTTCGTAGACCATGTTCTTTACCGGCACCTGCACAATGCGGATAAAGCCGCCCAAGCCGCGCCGCGATTCCACCACAAACCCCTTGTCCTGGGTAAAGCGGGTGGACAGCACATAACTAATCTGGGACGGCGCACAGGAAATCTCATCGGCGATATCCGTACGCCTAAGCTCTACCTTGCCGTCCTGCTGCGTCGCCAGCTGCCGCAGGATATAGGCTTCAATCAAATCGGCAATATTGCTCATTTCATCACCCTCTATATTAATCACAATTGACCATTTGACTTTTATTCTATTATATTTGTTTTTTTGACTTTTGGCAAGTGAAAAAGGACGCTGGAAATTTTCCCCCCTTGAGACAAAAAAAGTCCATTGACAATGTCAACGGACTTTGGGCAAATTGCAGTTTGTTGGGGAGTTTAGTTCGTGGTAAAGGTATCTTGTTCATACGTAGTCAGGGGCGAATGGGGAGTGCTTTTTCTGTTTCCCGCTAAACGACCCCCTCGGAAAAAATAGCTGTCCAGTTACCCGCGCCGGGCAGGCCAACGGCGCTGCTTTCAGCGTATTTGCTTAGCGGCTTCCTACAGGGGCCGGCCTTCACTACGTTCAAGGCAGTCGCTCATAACAGAAAAAGCACTCCCCGTTCGCCCCAAGTTGCGGATTAGCCCATTGCCACGGACTCGTTGCTCCCGTAACAAGAACATCGATGTACTTGTTGCTTATCACTACGAAAATGACGGTTTGTACGGACATCACTTAGGGCGGAGGTGGTGATGCTTTTCGCCGTGGAACGACTGTCCGAACGCAGTGAGGAC
>CADBYQ010000064.1 GCA_902798865.1 Pseudoselenomonas ruminantium
CTGGCCGAAGCCATCGGACAGAGCCAGTCTGCGGCTCCCCAAACGGATAGACCAATCAGAAAATCCATCGCCGATTTTATCCGGCGGGATTAAAACAGCAAAAGACCGTCAAGCAAGTCACCCGCTTGCCTGACGGTCTTTTTCATTCCCCAATGTCCAGCGCTTACTTTAACCCATAATATTGCAACAGAGCCTGCGTGCCTTTATTGCCTTCGCCCAGCCGTTCCATCTGCCGCACTTCACCAAGCACCTGTGCCAAAACCGGCAATGCTGTACCATAAGCCGCCGAAGTCTCGGTGCCGATGGCCAAATCCTTACCAAAATGTTTCAGCATAAAGCCCGGCTCAAAATCACCGTCCAGCCCACGGCGCACGACATTGCTCATTTGGAAACTGCCTGCAGCTCCCGCCGAAATCGCCTGATAGGTTTTCTCCAAGTCAATGCCCGAGGCCTTGGCATAGGCATAGGCCTCACAAGCTCCGGCCAAAGCGCCGGCAATGGCAATCTGATTGCAGGCCTTGGCCTTCTGCCCGGCGCCGGCCGTCCCCATATAGACCAAATTTGTTCCCATAGCTGAAAATACCGGCTTTAAGGCCGCAAAGGCACTTTCCTCCCCGCCCACTAAAATGGACAGCGTGGCATTTTTCGCCCCGGTGTCCCCCCCGGTGACGGGCGCATCTACCGCATGAATCCCCCGCTCCTGCGCACAGGCAAAGATTTTCTCCGCCAGAATCGGGGAAGAAGTCGTCATATCCACCACATAGGCACCGGCCTTGGCATTGGCCAAAATCCCATCTTCGCCGAGATAAACTTCCTCCACATCCTTCGGGTAGCCCACAATCGTAATGACCACATCCTGCCCCTTGGCACAAGCCCCGGGGCTATCACACCACTGCGCCCCCTTGGCGAGCACCCCTTCAGCCTTGGCCTTAGTGCGGTTATAAACGCTAACCTTGAACCCTGCATCCAACAAATGCCCCGCCATAGCCTCCCCCATAATACCCGTACCAATAAAGCCGATATTCTTAATGCCCATATTCATCTTCCTTTCCACAGATAACTCCAGACATAGAAAGACTTCGCTCCACAAAGCAAATTTCCTGCAAAATTTCTTGGGCCGAGGTGCTTGCTTTGGGGACGGAACGATTGCTCTGCTAACCTAATATTTCGCACTTGGCTATGGAGAGGGGCTTGATTTGCAGATGGAGCGACTGCTCCGCTGGCTGGCAAACCAAACACCACTAGAAGCAAAGAAAAACTCGCGCCGTGGTAACCGGCGCAAGCTGCTAGACACCACGACCTTCCATGCCAGACATTTAGCGCAATCTGCAAATCAAGCCCCTCTCCAGTGCTCGAAACTATCTTTTCAACACCGGCAACGGCAGCTGCGCCAACAGCACCGCCACAAACACCAGCCCGCAGCCAAAAATTTCGCGTCCGCTCATCACTTCGCCCAGCACAGCCCAGCCGGCCAGCACCGCAAACACGGATTCCAGACTCATCAGCAAAGTCGCAATGGTGGGGTCGGTATACTTCTGCCCCAAAATCTGCAGGGTATAGGCAATGCCGCTCGAAATTATCCCTGCAAAGAGCAGCGGATACCGCGCCGCCCACAGCATTTCCCAGGTTACCGTCTCAAAAGCCGCCGTCAGCACGCCGGCAAAACCAAAGGACACCGCAAACTGCACCCATGACAGCTTGATTCCATCCGCCTTTTTCTTCATAAAATGGTCGATGACGAGAATGTGCAGCGAAAAGAACACCGCACAGCAAAGCGTCAGAAAATCGCCATAGCCCACGGACAATTCCTCATTGACGCAGAGGAAATAAAAGCCCACAATGGCCAGCAGCACGCAAAACGCCAGCACTTTCGGAATCCGCTTGCCCAGCACCCGCTCCATCAACGGCACCATGATGATGTACAGCGCTGTGATAAAACCGGCCTTTCCTGCCGTGGTATAACAGATGCCCACCTGCTGCAAGGCATCGGCCACCCCCAAGGTCAGCCCGCAGTACAAGCCGCCCCAAAGCGTTGGCCGGTCAGGCGCAAATTTTTCCCACAAGCCAGCCTGCGGATTTTTCCGCGCCTGCACGCTGAACAGGAATATCACTGGAATCAGCGCGAGCATGGCCAGCACATAACGGGCCGCACAAAAGGTAAACGGGCCGATATAATCCATACCCGCACTCTGCGCCACAAAGCCGCCGCCCCAAATCATCGCCGTCAGGAGCAGCATTACATTGCCTTTTAATCGATCCCCCACAAAAATCCTCCCTACCTGAATCTTTCTTCCATTATACTGCTTTTAAGCAAATTTGCGCAAAAAATGCTTGCATTATTCGTCCAAAAAAGGTAAAATACTATCATGTGTCAATGCACATATCAATTGTGAAATGAATCCATTCAGCATCAACCCTAGCTACGTATGGATTTCACTAAACAGTAAGTCGGATTGTTCCGGAGGTGAAACCAAATGGCAGTACCAAAGAGAAAAATGTCCAAGGCCCGCCGCGACCAGCGCCGTGCTAATTGGAAGTTAGAAGCACCGGGCTTTGTTTCCTGCCCCCAGTGCCACGAACCGAAGATGCCTCATCATGTATGCCCCGAATGCGGCTACTATGACGGCAAGGAAGTTGTTGCCGCTGCTGAATAAGCAGCACCTCGTAACCGGATAATCTTACGATTATCCGGTTATTTTATTTTTATCCAGGAGTGTGTGTATGGTTAAATCATTTAAGTCAATTTCCCTCGTGCGCAGTGCCCGCTTAGACCAGGGCCTGTCCTGCAGCCGCCTGGCCCTCATGTGCGGTATGCGTCCTTCCCTGATTATTGAATTTGAACAAGGCAAACGCCCCATTTGCCGCGAAAGCTACGAAAAAATTCTGGCCGCTCTCGGCCGTATGGATATTGCTACGGCATAAGAAAAACCTTCCCTTATTTCGCGGGAAGGTTTTTTCTTGCCATTATTACTGCGCGATAATTTCGTTGGCCACATGCTCAGCATTGGTGCCGATTACAACCTGCACCGCATTGCCCGTAGCAAAAGCACCGCGCACGCCGTTAACTTTTTTAACGCGCTCCAAATCCATCTTGTTGACATCCTTTACCGTACAGCGCAGGCGCGTGGCACAGTTGGAGATTTCCTCCAGATTGTCCTTGCCGCCCAGAGCCGCAAGCACCTGCTGGGAAAGCTCACTCATGGTAACTTCCCCGCTGCTCACCGGCATATCTTCATCATAACGGCCAATGGTCGGGATATCGAACTGACGGATAGCCCAGCTGAAAATACCATAGTACAGGATAAACACGCCAATACCGATGGCGATAATCAGTTCCGGCTTGGTTGCCAGGCCCCAGTCAATCACATAGTCGATAAACCCGGCAGAGAAGCCAAAGCCGTCCAATACGCCCAGCGAATACGTTACTGCCAAAGAAAGACCGGTGAGCACGGCATGCACCGCATAGAGTGCCGGCGCCAGAAACATGAACATGAACTCAATTGGTTCCGTAATGCCTGTCAGGAAGGCCGTAAAGGCCACAGAGGCCAGCATACCGCCGATTTTAGCGCGGTTCTCCGGCTTGGCCGCATGGTACATGGCCAAGGCCACAGCCGGCATACCGAACATCATCATCGGGAAGAAGCCCGCCATGAACATACCTGCCGTGGGGTCGCCCGCAAAGAAGCGATTGAGGTCGCCAGTAGCCACTGCTCCAGTCACGGGATTGGTATACTCACCGAACACGAACCAAATAAAGCTGTTGAGGATATGGTGCAGCCCCACCGGAATCAGCAGGCGGTTGAGCACACCATAGACAAAGGTTCCCAAAGCGCCGGCGCCGATAATCCATTCGCCTACAGCATGGATAACCGCCTGACACGGCCCCCAGATTACGCCAAAGACAGCCGCCAAAACGATGGACACAGCTGCCGTGATAATCAGCACGAAACGGCGTCCGCCGAAAAAGCCCAGATATTCCGGCAGTTTCACCGTATGATAGCGGTTGTAGAGGATACCGGCTTCAAGGCCGCTGACGATACCGGCCAGCACGCTCATATTGAGGGTTTCATCAATCGTCTTGAGTGCCGACGTCAAGATCAGATAGCCGATAGCACCTGCAAGACCTGCCGCGCCATTATTATCCTTGGCCAGTCCTACGCCAATACCAATGGAAAAAATCAGTGCCAGATTATCAAAGACCGCTCCACCGGCCTTAGTGATAAACGGGATGTTCAGCACATCCGGCGCACCGAGACGCAAGAGCAGTGCTGCTGCCGGCAAAACGGCGATGGGCAGCATCAAGGCCTTGCCAATGCTTTGCAGCTTGGTAAACCAATTACTCATAATATTCACTCCCTATAAAAAATACGAGGCAGTATATACTGCCTCGCTTATTCTAACATAATTATCTAAATATTACAATGTGTACAATTTATCCACAGTCCAATTAGCTAAGAATCTTTTGTAAGGCCGCCCAGTCGGGAACTGCCGCGGCCTTTTTGATTTGTGCCAGCTTTTCTGCATCCGCAGCAGGCAGCTGATAACCCGATAGTTCCCCTAACATATACATCAGGCTGTCATAGTCAAAGCTTGCGGCAATTTCGCCCATCGCTTCCCAGGCTTCGGCCAGTTCCTCCGGGCTGATAGGGGATTTTTCCTCCGTATCCGCCTCCGGAATAATCGGCGACAAGCTGGCAGCGAAACTGCGGTATAGTTCCAAAAGCGGCATCGTATTGGCCTTGATTTCCTCCGCATAGCCATTGTTGCCGGCATCCTCCAGCCGGCGGGCTTTTTCGGATAGTTCCGTAGCCCCGATAACTCTGGCCGTACTCTTGAGCGCATGGACTTTAGTCGTGTAGTTCCGGCAGTCCTCCGTTTCAAAGTAACGCTGTATCTCAGCGGCGTTGCTCTCAATGGATTCGGCAAAGACGCGCAGGGCATCGAGATAGGCCGCCACCGAGCCGCAATGCTCCACGCCCTTATGCGGTTCCAACCCGCTGACATATTCCAGCCAATCGGGCAGTTTTTCCTCTGCGGCGACGGCCAGTACACCTGCGACCCGCACTTTCTCCTTGGGCAGCATACTGCGCAGCAAATCCTCCAGCTTCTGGCTGTCAATGGGCTTGGTCAGGTAATCGTCAAACCCTGCCGCAATGTATTCCTCCCGCGCCCCGCTGACGGCATTGGCCGTAAGCGCCACCACCGGCGTATGCGCGTTCAGGGCATTTTCCTGTTGATTAAGCTTCTGCAGGCGCTGCAAGGTTTCAATGCCATCCAGCCCCGGCATGCGATGGTCGAGGAAGATTAAATCAAAATGCTCCTTTTCCGCCCTGGCCAGACATTCATAGCCGCTGAGCACCGTTTCCACCTGCACCTGCGTCTGTTTTAACAGCCCGCGCACCACGGTAAGATTCATGGCGGTATCGTCCACCACGAGGATTTTGGCCTCCGGCGCCACAAAACTTTCCTTATAAGCGACCTGCGCCGCCATCATGCGGCTGTAGGCTTCCTCATAATTGCCCATGGGCGACCAGTTCAGCACTTCCTGTTCCACGGTATAGGAAAACTCCGAGCCCTCGCCATAGACGCTTGCCACCTCCAAATGACTGCCCATCATTTCGAGCAGTTTTTTGGTGATGTTCATGCCCAGACCTGTGCCCTCAATCGTGCGGTTTCGTTCCTCCTCAATGCGTTCAAAGGCATGATAGAGCTTTTCGATATCTTCCTCTTTTATGCCAATCCCCGTATCCTTGACGCTGGTGGTCAGGGCAATGCGATTTTCGCCAATCTTTTTATAAGTGAGGCGCAGGGTTACGCTGCCTTCTTCCGTATATTTGACTGCATTTGTCAGGATATTCACCGCCACCTGGCGCAGGCGGATTTCATCGCCCTTCAGGATACTGGGCATATCCTCAGGAACTTCCACATGGAATGTAAGCCCCTTCTTCTCCGCCCGCTGACGAATCATATTGACCAAGTCATTCAGGATGGAACTTACCGCATACTCCACGGGGATAATCTCCATCTTGCCCGCTTCAATCTTGGAAAAGTCCAAAATATCATTGACCAGCCCCAAAAGCGTCGTACCGGCTGCACGGATATTCTGAGCATATTCCCGCGTCTGTTCTTCCTGGGTTTCCCGCAAAATCATTTCATCCATGCCCAATACCGCATTAATGGGTGTGCGGATTTCGTGACTCATACTGGAAAGGAACTGGCTTTTGGCAATACTGGCCGCTTCGGCAGCTTTCGCCATCGCCGCCAAATCCCGATAAGAATCCGCCAGTTCCTTAGTCACGGCATCCAAGAAGGCCGCCATCCGTTCCGCCAGCGGGACAATCCGATGTGCCTTGGGCTTCTGCATGATTTCCTGATAGCAGTCATCGTCATAGCAGGCTTCGCCCTCCCGCAAACCTACGGCGACCAAAGCGCTGTTTAAGATACCGCCCTTGCACTCATGCAGGAAGATTTCCGACGTACCATAATTAACCACCGGATGCGGTGCAAAACGGCGGTAGTAACCAATTTCATTGCCCGCCATTTCCTTCAGAAAAACCGTACGGTTGCCGCACAGCGTCAGGAACAGCGCCTTGGGAGCAAACGCACACATTTCCTCGCTGTAATTTTCCGTTTCATGCAGGAGGTCATCGTGCACCGCATAGGTCAGCCGCAATTTTTCCCCCTGGTAAATATCGGAACTGAAATACAGCCGCCCGTCCTCATCATAACGCGGCGGCACCCGCGCAATCAGACAGCCATTGCGTTCCACCGCCAGCGGAAACTCCGCAATGTTATAGACAAAGTTCTCATCCGGCGTCACCTTCAAATAACGGTTGTAAATCTCCACAGCAGGCATATCATCAATGCGCACAATACAATTATCGTCACAGGATTCCGTAACGGTCAGTTCCTTGCCCAAAGGTTTCCAGCCAAAGATATAATCGCCTCGTACCTGCAAATCCTCCCCCGCAAACACGACTGCCACGACCCCACTCGCCAAAAAATCATTGCCAAAAATAAATTGCTGCTCCGGCCTGTTGTCATCACTGAGGTCATAAAACAAATTCGTACATTCCTGCGGGCTGTTTTCTTTATACTCAAACATCCCTGCCGAAGCCCCAAAAATCACCAAATCCTCATTGCCTTCCCCCAAAGCGCCAATCAACTTATACAGCTTATTGGACATCCCTGTGGTATACACAGCGGCAGCCTTGGCCCCGGAGACACAGGCCATTTTCCTGCCCAATTCCAGACCAATCTGGCGATAGTCTCCCTCACAGCCTTTATGTACAAAAAGCTGCACCCGCGAGCGTGCCATATAGGTAAAGTTAAACCGAACCGCGGACAGCACTTTTCCCTCGGTGTCAAAAATGGTTTCCGAAAGCCCCGTGATGACGGCTTCCGGCCAGATTCGCTGCCATATATCCGCCATGGCCAGCGCCAGGGAAGGCGATACAGCCGTACAGATAAGGTGTATGTAGACCGCGCTGTCACCGCGCTCTGCCGACTCCTGCTTCTTTTGCGCCAGCAGCATCTCTACGCCCTGCAAAAAAGCTTCTTCGCCGGCACTGACGGACAGTTTATATTCTTCCTGCAGCATAATAATCCTCCCTGCCCTGGCAGCACTTACTGGATATTGTTGTCGTGGAGTTTTTGGTATTTCTGCTTTTCAAAGAAATCATCAATAGCGGCAATCAGCTTGGGCCGTTCCATGGATTTTAGGAGGTAGCCGTCCGGCTTTAAGGCCAATACCTTCAGCACGCTTTCCCTATCCCCCTTGCCCGTGAGGAAGATTACGGGAATGGAATCCACCTTGGATTCACTCCTGATCATCTCCAATACCTGCGGGCCGGAGGTCACCGGCATTTCATAGTCGAGCAGGATTAAGTCCGGCGTGTTGTCGGCAATATACATGAGCGCCTGCGCCCCGGAGGTCACAATGGTCACGCGGTATTTCGTGGAAAGCCAGTCCTTGACCATCTTGAGGAAGGTACTGTCATCATCCACCAACAGGATATTTTTTCGCCGCGCCAAATCGTCATTGGCCGAGAGCAGCCAATCCAGCTGCTCCACCAGTTTCTTCATATCAAAGGGCCGTTCCACCGTAGCGGCGACTAAGGCCGCGGGAATGGATTTATTCACGGTTTCGATTTCCGTAGCTGTGCCCACGAGCACCAGGAGCTTATCTTCCTCCGTACAGATATCCTTCAGATACACCAATGTACCGGCAGCATCATCCACATAATCCCCTAGGTACATGAGTATAAGTTCCGTTTCCCCCTTATGCGCAGCAATTTCTTCCATCTCCGGTGCCGCTTCCACCACTTCGTAGCCATTATCCACCAGATTTTTTACAATGGTATTGAACATAAAGGACTTGCCTTTATGAATCAGCAGGACTTTTTTCTGCATAGCGGTCTGCCCTCCCCGTCATTTCTAATTGCGTCACTATGTTTTCTTACTTCGCCACAATAGCCAAAAAACCTGCTCTATGGTATACTAAGAGCAGGTTTTTATTATTTCATTAGATAGGAGCTATAAATATGTCCAAACAATACAAGAAATTGCAGAACAAGCTGCATCCCAAAGCGGTAAAGCAGGAACCTCAGCCAAAAGCAGGCAAGGATTATTTCCTGCTGATTATGATTGGTCTGACCTTTGTGCTGACCTTCATCGGCTGGGAGCATTTCGATAATACCAACCGGGCCATGTACTTTTTGCTGACACTTTCCCTGACGCTGACTTATCTCTATCGTCATGCAGGCTTTTCCGATAAGGTCAAAGCCTATGTCAACGCCGCCAGCATGGGTTCTATCGGCCTTGCCGTGGCTTTGTTCTTAATCAATCTCTACTATCAGTTCTTCGGCTGACCCTCGTCTACTTTTCCCTTGACCATCTTTTCAAATTTTGTGCGGGGAATCAGAATGAGATGTCCACACCCCTGGCACTTTAGACGGAAGTCCATGCCCACACGCAGGATTTCCCAGTTAAAACTGCCGCAGGGGTGTTTCTTTTTTAAGCGGACAATATCGCCCAGTTCGTAGTTTACCTTTTCCATGATGTTATCCTTTCTGCAGTGAGGTGTTTTTATGGAAGTTGCCGTTTTACAAATGCAGGTGGCTTGCGGCCAACCGGAAAAAAATATCGCCAAGCTCCACCACTTAGCCACCCAGGCCATGGAACAACAGCCAGATGTACTGTTGCTGCCCGAACTATGGCTGACCGGTTTCTATCCCCAGCCAATACGTTCCTATGCCGATAGTAATGGCCAAAAGACCTGTGCCATGCTCTCTGCCCTTGCCCAAAAGTATCAAGTCAATCTGATTGGCGGTACAGTTCCCATTACTCTTGGCGATAAGGTATTCAACACCAGTTATATCTTTGACCGCCAGGGGCAGCTGATCACTACCTATCAGAAAACACACCTGTTTTCGCCGAGCGGGGAGGACAGGGATTTTACAGCGGGTGAGCAACTCGTGACCTTTTATCTGGACGGCGTAAAATTCGGTATTCTGGTCTGCTATGACATTCGCTTTCCAGAAGCTGCCCGGAAATTGGCCCTTGCCGATACTTCCCTGCTCTTTATCCCCGCCGCCTGGCCGCAGAAACGCCTGTTACACTGGCAGACGCTTATTCGGGCCAGAGCCATTGAAAACCAGCTGTTTGTAATCGCCTGCAATGCCGCAGGCACAGATGGCAGCGGCCAGCAGTTAGCCGGTCATTCAGCCATCATTGACCCCTGGGGTGAAACGCTCGCCGAGGCAGACGCAGAAGAAGGCATCCTGCACGGAACTATTCAAACCGATACCCAAACCAAAATCCGGAAAACAATCAACGTATTTCACGACAGACGCCCAGCACTTTACAAAAAAACTCCCAATTAAGGGAGTTTTTCTTTTACCATTATACGTTAAAGCGGAAGTTTACGACATCGCCATCCTGCATGACGTAATCCTTGCCTTCCACACGAACCTGACCTTTTTCACGGGCAGCAGCTACACTGCCGTTGGCTACGAGGTCGTCGAAGTTCACGACCTCGGCGCGGATGAAGCCGCGCTCGAAGTCGGTGTGAATCTTGCCCGCGGCCTGCGGCGCCTTGGTACCCTTGACGATGGTCCAGGCACGGCACTCGTCGGGGCCGGCCGTGAGGAAAGTCTGCAGGCCGAGCAGGTCGAAGGCGGCCTTGATGAGGCGGTCGAGGCCACTCTCGCTCTCGCCGAGGTCCTCGAGGAAGGCCTTGGCCTCCTCCGGGTCGAGTTCGGCGATTTCGGACTCCACTTTCGCGGAGATGGCGACGACCTGCGCGCCCTCCTTGGCGGCGAACTCCTTAACCTTCTGCACGTAGGCGTTCTCATCCCAGGCCGTGGAGATTTCGTCCTCGGCCACGTTGCAGACGTAGAGCGTCGGCTTCAGCGTGAGCAGG
>CADBYQ010000065.1 GCA_902798865.1 Pseudoselenomonas ruminantium
TGAGATAACGCTGAGCGTATTCCGGGTCCATCTTGAGTTCCTGCATGGTGGCTTTGAGTTCCTTGCGGAAGGGCAGGAGTTTTACCTTTTCGCCTGTGATGGCCTGCTTGGCCGTGCGCAGCATATTTTCCACGGTGATGCCGGGGATTTCCTCCGGGGTCTGGAAGGACAGGAACAGACCTTTGCGGCTGCGCTCGAAGGTCTTCATCTCCGTCATATCCTCGCCCTCAAACGTCATGGAACCGCCAGTTACCGTATATTTCGGATGGCCCATGATGATGTTCATCAGCGTAGACTTACCGGAACCATTCGGCCCTAAGATAACGTGCACTTCCCCCTTGCCTACGGACAGGGAAAGGCCCTTCAGGATTTCCTTATCCTCTACACCGGCATGGAGGTCCTTGATTTCCAAAAGCTGCTCTGCCATTACTAAACTCTCCTTCTAAAACAACAGTGGGAACCACTGTAAAAACTTCGCTCATTTTAATCCTTAGTAAAATTGTCGGGATTAATAATTTTTATTTTAGGGATAATGCGCTAAAAAGTCAAGCTATCTTTTTTCTTGCAGGATTCTCCCGTTCCATCACGAATAATATTTGTAAGAATAATCGCTCAGAATTCCCCAAGGAGGAGGGTGTTCCATGAGTTTTTTGATACGGTTGCTCATCATTGCGGCATTGGCTTGGACGCAGCTTGCCGCCGCAGGGCTTTGTGCGGATTTTTTGCGCCCTACACTGCGCATCGGCTTCACGGATAAAGAGGGCGAAATCTGGCAGGACAGCCGTCTGCTCTATCACGGCGCCGCCTACGAATATTCCGAAACCATCAGCACCTATATGAGCATGAAGAACAGCTATACCAAGGGGTCCATGGAGGAAAACTTGCTGCGCTTAAAAGCCGGCAGCATTGACCTCATCATGATTCCCGACGGCGATTTTATTACCGGCTATACTGAACCAGCTCCAGCTGACCAGCCACCAGGCACCATATCCGTAGCACTTGGTAAAGGCATCGGCTGGCTGCTGGCTGACGAAAACCGTCCAGAGCTTGTCGAACGCCTGCGAACAGCTGTCGCCAGCATTAATGAGGTCAACAGCTTTTATCAAAGCGATTTGCAGGAAAAGTACCATATCAATGGTACAAAACTGCTGCTAACCGCCGAAGAGAAAAACTATCTTGCTGCTAATCCGGTTATCCGTATCATGGTATCGCCCAATCAACCTCCCTATACTTATCTGCAAAACGGACAGCCGCAGGGCATTATTTCCCATGTCATCAAACGAATTGAAGATGATTTGGGCATTACCCTGGCCATTGCCCCGGAAACCACACATCAAAGTATGATGGATGCCCTGACCAATGGAGAAATCGATATGGTCATGGATTTTTACACCGACTACAACTGGGCACGGGCGCATAATGCCGATTTGACCATCCCCTACCTTAAATTGAACTATATATCCGTTCAACGTAAGGATAAGCCCCTGCCCGAAAAGCCTGTTATTGCCTGCGCCCGTGCACATTTCTACAGTCAGATGCATGTCGAACGGGCCTATCCGGCAGAGCAATTGCGTTATTATGACGATGCGGCGGACTGCATGGCTGCCGTCAATGACGGCGAAGCTGATATGACCTTTGTCAAGTCCATCACAGCGCAAAGTGACATTTATCAGGGGAATTATTACAATCTCTACACCAACGGCAATGTTGTCTTTTCCCACAGCGTATCCATGGCGGTCAGCAATCACACCGACCCGATTCTCATTCGCATATTGAACAAGGAAATCGCCCATATCCCGCCGCAGGATATCACCAGTATCATCAACAATGAAGTTTACAACGTACGGGCAAAAGATACCTTGCAGGCACTCATTTACCGCAATCCCGTAGCCGCGCTATGCCTGCTGGGCGGGACCCTGTTGGCCATTATTTTCGCCCTGCTCTATGTGCTGCGAATGCACCGGGAGCACGATAACGAATTATGGCGGCAGGCCAATATGGTTACAGGGCTTGATATCTATAACCTGCACTGGTTCAATCAGCAGCTGCCACGGGTCATTGCCGCAAACAAGGCGGCGCAAGAAGCCGGCGAACTCTTTGTGCTGGTCATCTCAGCACAGCGCATTGCCTTTTTGAAGGAACTCTATGGCGTCAAGGTCTTTGCCGAGGCGGTCAAAAACATCATCAATGAGCTTCATGGCAAATTATCCTGGATTTTGCTCCATGGTCTGTCGGCAGAAATCACCCATGCCTATCTGCTCTGCCAAAAACCTAAGGGCTATACCCTGAAACAGGCTGCCGAGCGCATTGAAAAAGCTGCCCACGTCATCAACATCAATGGCGTCCCCACCAGTTTTACCTACCATATCGGTATCTGCCCAGTGCCACGGCACGGCGATATTGATGCCGAAATTCTAATGGACAACGCCATGATGGCCCGCAATGAAATCATTAGCCAAAGCCAGTCCATCGGGCTCTTTAACACCCTTATGCATGACGAAATGCTCAAACATCAACAGATTGAGCTCTATATGGAAAAAGCATTGGAAAATGAGGAATTTGAAATCTACCTGCAGGCCAAATACGATATGAACCTTTGTGCCATCTGCGGTGCTGAGGCTTTGATTCGCTGGCAGAGTCCCGATATGGGCTTTCTCACGCCGAATCACTTTATCCATATCTTCGAGCGCAACGGTTTCATCCTGAAGCTTGACTACTATGTATTGGAAAAAATCTGCGCCACTCTACAGAAAAGGCTGCAGAAAAAACTGCCTGTGGTGCCCATTTCCGTGAATCAGTCCGGTCTGCATATGTCCGAACGAGGGTATCTCTCCAATATGCAGGCCATTGCCGACCGCTATAAGCTCCCCCGCAAGCTCGTGGAACTGGAGCTTACTGAGACGGCTTTCATTGATTTTAATGCCAAGGCGGAAAGGGAAAATACACTGAAAATAGCCCGCCGGTTGAAAAGCATCGGCTTTGCCCTCTCGATGGACGATTTCTGTACAGGCTATTCCTCAATTGCCATGCTGCGAACCATGCCGATGGATATTATGAAAATCGACCGCAGTATGCTCCTGTCTGCTGAAACCTCCGAGCGCTCCCTGATCATCTTCAAGCAAGTCATTGAACTGGGCAAACGGCTCAATATGACGGTTTTGGTCGAAGGCATCGAAACCGATGCCCAAAGCCGGCTGACGCAGGCTGCCGGCTGCCATATCGCACAGGGCTTCCTCTTTGCCCAGCCCATCCCGATGGAGAAATTCTTTGAGGGTCTCGACAAGTAATCCCGTTTTCCCTTCACGGACGCTTCACACAGGCGTCCGCTTTCTTTTGCCAAAAGCAGGATTTTGCTTTAAAATAGCTAATATACAATACGATAGCAAACAATCTAAGGAGGCAGAAACATGCAAGCATTTAATTTCAAAGTCCCCACGGAAATCGTCTTTGGCCGTGGCGCCGAGGATAAGGCTGCCGAAAAACTCATGGCCTACAATGCCCACCGGGTATTTATCGTCTATGGCGGCGGCAGCGTGGTCAAAAACGGTCTGCTGGGGAAAATCGAAAAATCCCTGCAGGATGCAGGCCTGTTTACGCAGGCCAAAGGCGGTGTAAAACCCAATCCGCGTTTAAGCTGGGTGCGCGAAGCCGTCAAGGAGGCCATTGCTTTCAAGGCCGATTTTATCCTGGCCATTGGCGGCGGCAGTGTTATTGACTCAGCCAAAGCCGTAGCACATGGCACGGCCAATCCCGAAATCGATGTCTGGTCCTTCTGGAACGGCACGGCCAAACTCACACAAAGCCTGCCATTAGGTGCGGTGCTGACGCTCTCAGCTGCAGGCAGCGAAACCAGCGATTCGGCCGTTATCACCAATGAGGAAACGGGCAAGAAGGCCGGTCTTAACACGCCCTTTAACCGTCCGGCGCTGGCCTTTATGAATCCGGAGCTTACCTATACCATTCCGAAGAAACAGCTTATCTGCGGCACCTCCGATATTCTCATGCATACACTGGAGCGCTATTTCACCAGCGTCAAGGAGGAAAACGCCCTGACGGACAGGATTGCCGAAGCCCTGATGGTAACGGTGATTGACGCCACCCGCCGCGCCATCAAGGACCAAACGGACTACGATGCCATGAGCGAAATCATGTGGGCCGGCAGCGTTTCACATTGTGGGCTTACGGAACTGGGCCGCTGCAAAGACTTTGCCTGCCATAAGCTGGGGCATGAGCTTTCCGGCCGCTTTGATGTCACCCACGGTGCCAGTCTGACGGCGGTCTGGGGCGCCTGGGCAAATTATGTCTATCAGGACGATATCCCCCGCTTTGCCCAGTTTGCCGCCAAAATTTGGGGCATTACGGAAGGCACTGAGGAAGAACGCGCCAAGGCTGGCATTGAAGCGACCATCGCTTACTTCAAGGAAATCGGCATGCCCGTAAACTTCACCGAACTGGGCATTGGCGTACAAAGCGACGACGTTTTAGACGCATTGGCCGACTCCTGCACCGCTGGCGGTACTAAGGTTGTCGCCAATTTCCATCCCATCGACAAGCAGACCGCCATCGCGATTTACCAGCTGGCTAATCAATAATTCTCTTTACTTTTTTTATGACCTGGTATAAAATTTATCTTGTATGAGCTAATTAATGTAGTTAAGAAAAAAGAAAGAGGTATCATCATGTTTGTTCATGACTTAATTATGCAGGGAAAACCTGAGGCTATGGCCATTGTGGACCATGAGCGCCGCTTTACCTATAAAGAAGCCCAGGAGGCTGTAAAAAACTGCCGCAACCGGCTCTATGAAGCCGGCGTGCGCGAAGGCGACCGCGTGGGTATCTTCTCCCGCAACAGCGCCGACTTCATCTTTGCCTATATGGGCGCAACGTCTTTGGGTGCCATTGCCGTACCCATCAACTTCCAGCTCAGCAACCGCGAAATCGCCTACATCATCAAGGACTCCGGCATTCGCGTCCTGCTGACGTATCAGCCCTTGAATCTCGTGGATGCACTGGCTGCCCTGCGCTGTGATTTGAAAGTAACCCAATACGATATCAAGACCATGGGCAAGGCCAACAAAAAAATTGCCGAAGCTCCGGCGCTGCGGGCTGACTTTGATGAGCACAAGCCCTGCGCGACCATCTACACCTCCGGAACCACGGGCAACCCCAAGGGGGCAGTGCTCTCCCACCGCAACCTCGTAGCCAACTGCGAACAGATGCGCGATAACGGCATGGGCTGTAAGCCGGAACACAATGTACTCTGCGTCCTGCCCATGTACCATGCCTTTGGCTGGACCTGCTCCGTGCTCTATTCCTTCTTCTGCGGTGCTGAAGTGGTCATCCTCGACTCCTTCACGCCGAAGGAAACCATCGCCGTTATCCGCGAGGAAAAGGTCACCGACCTCTACATCGTACCGTCCATCTGCAGCCTGCTCACCAAGCTGGCCAGCACCGAAGATATGAAGACCCTGCGCCTGGTAGTCAGCGGCGGCACTACGCTGCCCCTGCAGATTCAGCAGGACTTCATCAAAAAATTCGGCGTGGATATCTGCGAAGGCTACGGCCTATCCGAAACCAGCCCGGTTGTCACCATGAACCCGCCGGAAAAACCGATTGTCGGTTCCTGCGGCAAGATTGTGCCGGGTATCACCTGGAAACTCATTGACGGCGAAGGCAAGGAAGTCCCGCAGGGCGAAGCCGGCGAACTCATCGTCAAGGGCGAAAACATCATGCTCGGTTATTGGAATCTGCCGGATGTGACCCAGGACGCCATGCGCGGCGGCTGGTTCCATACCGGTGACGTAGCCCGCGCCGACGAAGAAGGCTATATCTACATCGTCGACCGCATCAAGGACATGATCATCAGCATGGGCGAAAACATCTACCCCCGCGAAGTCGAAGAACTCGTCTACCAGTTCCCCGGCATCTTCGAAGCTGCCGTCATCGGCATCGAGGACAAACTGCGCGGCCAGGCCGGTGCCTGCTTCTACAGCACCCACGACGGCAAGGACATCAACGTGCGTGAACTCAAAAAATTCCTGCAGGCCAACCTCGCCCTCTACAAAATCCCCCGCGAGTTCCACCTCATGGAAAAACTCCCCCGCACCTCAACAGGAAAAATCGCCAAACGCATGATTTTGGATACATTCAATAGCAACAAAAAAAATAAACATTAATTCCAACTTAAATACTCAGTGAAAATAGCATACCAGCATCTTCACTGAGTATTTTTATCGTTAAAAAGGAGCTTTAAGCATGGACGAAAAAACCACCTCTGTTTTCACACGTTTAATTTCCGCTTTTCTGCAAAAGACAAAAAAATCCCCCAGCTCCCAGCCTACACTATATGTGTTTCAGGGATTTCCTCAAAGTTTTTACAGCGAATTACAGCAACGACTGCCCCATCTGACCTTTGACCTGTCCGACAAATATCCCCCGGTAAGTCAGTTTATCGGTGAATCCAAAGAATTATTGCTGAATATCCTTCAACTGACAACAGACAGCTGGATTTACTATGAAGAATTTTGCGTTATCTATCAACATATGCGACAACTCAATGCCGACTGCCACATCATCGTTGTCCATAATGACATTTTTGACCATGCCTACCCACTGGAAATTGAAAAAAACATCTTTGCGCATCTGAATAACGAAGATTTGCAACAGGAGGAACTCGCAGAATTCCAATTATATGCTGAATGCCATCAGGAAGGTACCTGTACCCTTGTATCTTTTGTCAACTGCCATTTTTATGATGACATCAACCGCAAAGATGTGGAAACTCTTGGTTTTTATGCCGAAACAGCCAATATCGCGCCTATTATTTCCGTTGCCCGCGAGGATTCCATCACCCGCAACGAACTGGCAGCTTATGCGGATATGCTGCAGCAGGGCAAACTCGCCAACCGCCGTTATCGCATAACGGGACTTACCGAAAAAAACAGTAAGCAGCTGCGCACCATAAACGCTCTTGCCGCTCACTACAATGTGGATTTTCAAAGTGTACAAACAGAAGTCCGCACGAACGATTCCGACCGTTACCTGCCCATCCTGCAAAAGTACTGGGGAAAAGACGCCCATTTCCGTGATGTCGTCTTTTATAAGACCCCGGATATCAGTGATGAAACCGAATGTATTTCCCAGGGAACAATTGTTACCGATATCATTGAACAATGCAACCGTGCCCAAAACGGCATAACCTATTCCGATATTATCATCACTGCACCGACCGGAGCCGGCAAATCCCTATTATTCCAGATTCCCGGCATATACCTGTCCGAAAGCCCCGATGCTCCATTGACCATCGTTATTTCACCTTTGGTTGTCCTGATGGCTGACCAGGTACAGGAATTGGAAGAAAAAGGCTTCCATGCGGCCACCTTTATCAACTCGGATATCACCTATGAGGAACGCCAGCAGCGCCTAACGGGTATACAGCGCGGTGAATATTCCATTGTATACATGTCACCGGAATTGTTGCTTTCTTACCAAATCAATAATCTGATTGGCGACCGTCGTCTGGGCATGATTGTCGTGGATGAAGCTCACCTGGTTACTTCCTGGGGACGGGATTTCCGTGTCGATTACTGGTTCCTGGGCGACTACCTCTACAAAATACGCCAAGGTAGCTACTATAACCATGAATGCCGTAAATTCCCCGTGGTTTGCCTGACGGCCACAGCTGTATATAACGGCCAGGATGATGTTGTAGGCGACCTCAGTAACAGCCTCAGACTGAATGTCGATTCAGCCCATCTATATATCGGTTATGTCATCCGGGATAATATTGACTTCATCATCCGAAATCCCGGCCCCGTATCAGCCGAAAAGAAAATGGACATCGTGAACGAAACCATTGCCGATATGGTAAAACGCGGAGAAAAGACCATCGTCTACTTCCCCTTTACCCGTCATGTTGAAGAAGCCTATCGCAAGCTGCAGGTACAGCACAGTGACATCGCCGATAAAGTAACCAAATTCTACGGTTCTTTGGATAAAATGGACCGCGCTCAGGCTTATGATGATTTCCGCAACAACAAGGTCACGGTTATGCTGGCCACAAAAGCATTTGGCATGGGGGTAAATATTCCCGATATCGTCAATGTTTACCATTATGCGCCTACCGGCACACTGGCTGACTATGTACAGGAAATCGGCCGCGCCGCCCGCAAACTGCCTCAGGGGCATGCCTCCATTGACTTTGCTCTCAGCGACATGAATAGTGTCAGACGCCTTTGGGGACTTTCAGGCCTGAAAAAATATCAGCTGCAGGCCATGATGAAAAAACTGTATGGCATGTATGCCGTCCAAAAAGACCGTCATCAAAACCGAGCCCGCAATCTGTTATTTTCCGCAGATGAATTCAATTACCTGTTTGATAGCGAAAATATTGACAATACCGTCAAAAGCGGTCTGATGCTCCTAAACACCGATCTGAAAAAAACCTATCAGTTCAATGTTATCACAGTACGTCCTAAGGACCTGCTCACCACACAATACATCATGATTCCTAATGCCATTGAACAGGATTTTTTGTCCAAATTCGGCAAATACTGCAACAAATGTACCGATGTATGTCCACGCCAAACACCGGGATTCGGCCAAAACGGTGATATAATCGTCAGCAAACTGGGTGATATCTATGAAATCCACTTGGATACTCTCTGGAAGGACAAATTCACCGATTTAAGTTTCGCGGCCTTTAAGTACAAATTCTTCAAAGGCGAACTGTTTTCCTTAAACAAAGAACACCCCATTGTTCCCAATATCCGACTGGTCGTGCATTACCCGGAAAAAACCGATACTCAGGATGTTTTTGCTGCGGTAGAACAGAAAGTCCGGCATATTGCCGATGCCCTGCAATGCACCTTTAACACGATTGCCGGAGCAAAAGGCATGGCTGAATTTGACTTTAACGAATTCAAGAGCAACTTCCTTGAACATTATGGTGCTAACGTACCGGACAGCAACCTGCGCATCCTGCTGGATATGTTTGTCGGCGACAGAGTGGAAGATAACCCCTGGGCACCGCCTCGTGGTGAATGGAAATTTATTATCAAGAAAACACGCCAGGCCAGCGGTCAGCCTAAAACATCTTACACGCTCGGCGCCTTTAAGGCCCTTAGCATCAAAAACAAAATAAACCGTTATCTGCACAGTATGCAGCCCAATTCCCAAAACGGTCTTGACTACATTGATTATCTGCGTATCCCGCCTATCGGCGCTGTCAAGGCATCCGGCAAGGACAGCTATCAGCAACTGATTGCCTCCCTGCTGCAGCTGTTTGAAATTGCCTCCTATGAAATCGATGGCGGCCGCAATCCTCAAATATTTGTCCGTATCAATGACCCATTGAAACTGCAAACCCTTGCCCGCAAGGCTAACTATACCAACAAAATTCTGACAGACATTAACAACCGCCACAAAAATTCCATTACCCTCCTGAATAAGTTTATGCAAACCAAGCTTTCCTCAGAAGAACGCTGGCATATTATTGAGCAGTACTTCCTGGGCAAAGATGAGGTTGTCGATAATCTGCTGGGAATTAATCGTGAAACAAAAAAAACTGCAGAAACAACAGCTAATCCCCCCCGGCAAAATACGGATACCACGCCGTCAAATCCCCCGACAGAGCCAATGGAAATCCTGGAAAAAGACGCCATGAAAACGTACAAATCCTGGCAGGATTTATATGATGTATTTGGCAAAGAGAAAATTCTCCGCTATGAATCTTATAAATTTGCGTTTCCCGACATCGTTGGTGCTGACTGTCAATTTGGTGGTCAAAAAATCGCTGTCTGTCTTCTTTGGCGCACATTCAACATTCTGGTCGTGCCTGAACCGCTTACGGAATCCGTAAAAAATATGCTGCTAAAGAATAACTGGCTGGTGCAAGTCTGGGAAGAAGAAGATTTCAATCTGATTGCTGAGCATATGAAAGGATAATCACTATGGCTAAAACAATTCCCCGACTTATTCCGGATGAAGACTTCAATAACAGCCCGGCCGAAAAGGAGGTTTATTTAGCCCTGCAGGCGTTGCCGGATAACTACAGCGTATTTCACTCTATCGAATGGCAGGCACATAACCATTATCACAACGTCCGTTTTGGCGAGTCGGATTTCACGATTTTCGTTCCTCAACGCGGCCTTTTGGTCGTAGAGGTAAAAGGCGGCGCTATCGCCTACGAAGATGGGCGAATCATTCAGACCAACAGGAAAACCGGCCAGAAAAAGCAACAAAAGCCACTGGAACAGGCCAATAAAAGCGTCTATTATTTCCGCGATATCCTCAATGAGCAGTTTCCCTTCCGCATCCCCATATTTCCCATGGTATGGTTCCCCGACTGCCGCCGCCAGGATATTC